>CAZRMB010000112.1:0-7490 GCA_964600925.1 uncultured Syntrophomonas sp. | reverse complement strand
AGGACAAGCAAATCGACGCCAACTTCTTCCAGCATGTACCCTATCTGGATGACTATAATAAAAACAACAACGCCGATCTTGCTTGGACGGTAAAGGTCCACAATGAGCCCATGGGCGTCTATTCCAAGAAAGTCACGGATATCAAGACGGTAGCAGATGGAGCCAAAGTTGGTATTCCCAATGATGCCACCAATGGTGGACGCGCTCTGATGGTGCTTGAAAAAGCCGGTTTGATCAAATTGACTGAAGGCATTGGTGTGAATGCCACTGATAAAGATATCATCGAAAATTCGAAAAACCTTAAGATAACCATGATGGATGCTGCCATGCTCCCGAGAGCATTGGATGATCTTGATATCTGTGTGATCAACAGCAATTATGCCATCGAAGCCAAGCTTAATCCGGTCAAGGATTCCATCTTTATGGAACCCAAGGATTCGCCTTTTGCCAATGTCCTGGCAGTAAGAGCCGAAGACAAAGATAAAGATGCGATTAAGAAGCTGGGTGCTGCCCTGCAGTCTCCGGAAGTAAAGAAATTCCTGGAAGATACTTACCAAGGTGCATGTGTTCCCGCATTCTAAATGACCTGTTCAACATATAATTTTTACACGATAAATAACATAAAAAAAGTGGAAGCTAATTTCTAAATTGCTTCCACTTTTATTTTTTTGAAGTATGACATGGTCTATAATCTGTTATAAATAAAATCGGTGTTGCTATATTCATTACTGTGTATCTTGGTACAAATAAACGATAAGCCCTGTTACTATTATTCTTTGACGTTTAGTGCAGATGATCATATGTATTAAAGACCATGTCATCTCAAAATGCTGGCTGTTTCTCTTTTAAAGCGGTGCTAACTGTGTGAATTACAATATGCTCTGCTGTGTTTATTACTGAAAACATTAGTGCCATTGTGAAAATATCTTGCTACATGCATTGCATTAGTTTTAGCCAACCAGCAATTATTATTAATTTGTTTTTTTAAATATAGACTATATCCGACAATATTGCAAGCGTTTTCTCAATTATTCGAGCATTCTTTGATCTTGTTTTGGTAATATATGCTATAGAAAGTAATTTTTTATGTTTATTGTCTGGTAAAAAATATGATTGTTTGCGAGTCCCGGTAACCTTTTTGTTAAATAAGAAAATACCGTTATTGTCATCCTGAACGAAGTGAAGGATCTCCTTCTGAGATGTCGCGAATAGATCCTTCGCTAACGCTCAGGATGACAGAATAAATAACATTTTCATCCTTGGTTGTGTCCTGCAGCCATGAGGGTTCATAGAAAAGATCCGCTCCGTTGACGCTTGAATGAATTGACGAAGCGAATCTTTATTATCTTGGATTTGCTATTTAATGATTTACATATTTTTCAGCAAATCAACCATTTCGATAGCAGTTATTGCCGCATCAGCGCCTTTATTGCCTGCTTTGGTTCCGGCTCTTTCGATGGCTTGCTCAATTGTATCTGCCGTAATAACGCCATAAATTACCGGTTTACCAGTATTTAATCCAACCTGGGCAATGCCTTTGGTTACTTCCGCAGATACATATTCAAAATGAGGGGTTGCACCTCTGATAACAGCTCCCAGACAGATTACGGCATCATAATCTCTGGCAGCCATCTTTTGAGCAGCCAGCGGCATTTCAAATGCTCCCGGCACCCAGGCAATATCAATGTCTTCCTGATCAACACCATGTCTGATTAGCGTGTCCATGCAACCTGAAAGAAGTTTGTTGGTAATAAACTCATTAAACCTTGATACAACAATGCCAAAATGTTGGTTTTCTCCGATTAGTTTGCCTTCCAGTATCTTTGCCACTGATCTGATTCCTCCTTTTAATTTAAACCCGCTTGCCGGGAATATTTTGCTGTCATCATAAATTTCATTCCATTAATTGCTGCTGGCCAGTAGATGTCCCATTTTATCACGCTTGGTATGCATATAACGAGCATTTTCAGGTTTAATCTCCATTTCAATCGGTACTCTTTCCACTACTTCCAGTCCAAAACCTTCCAATCCTTTAATTTTTTTCGGATTATTGGTCATCAGTTTCATTTTACGAACTCCCAAATCGACCAGGATCTGTGCCCCAATGCCATAGTCGCGCAAGTCTTCAGCAAAACCTAAATCAAGATTAGCCTGGACAGTATCCCGGCCGTTATCCTGCAGCTTGTAAGCACGTATCTTGTTGACCAGGCCAATACCGCGTCCTTCCTGGCGCATATAGAGCAAAATGCCTTTGCCTTCCTTCTCAATTATCTCCATCGCCGCAGCCAGTTGTTCTCCGCAGTCACAACGTTCAGATCCGAAGACATCCCCGGTAAGACATTCAGAGTGAACCCGTACCAGGATTGGTTCGTCAGGTTCCCATTCTCCTTTTACCAAGGCTATATGTCCTTGTTTATCAAGAATGGATTCATAAGCCACCGCGGTAAAATCACCGTATCGGGTCGGAAGCTTGGCATCTTCTATTCTGGCAACCAGTTTTTCTTTGCGACGGCGATATTCAATCAAATCAGCGATGGTTGCAATTTTTAGATCGTATTCCCGGGCAAATTCTATCAATTCGGGGACACGCGCCATCGTGCCGTCATTGCTCATGATCTCGCATATTACTGCCGCTGGATAAAGTCCTGCCAATCTGGCCAGATCAACTGAGCCCTCGGTATGTCCGGAGCGTTTTAATACGCCTCCTTCCCTGCAACGCAGAGGGAAAATATGTCCCGGTCTTCTGAAATCACTCGGTTTGCTTTCCAGGTCGATTAAAGCTTTGATCGTAGCTGCCCTTTCATGAGCTGAAATACCGGTGCTGGTTGTATAATGGTCAACCGATACGGTAAAGGCGGTCTGGTGATTGTCGGTATTTTCCTGAACCATGACCGGAATATCAAGCTGATCCAGTCGTTCACCCAACATGGGCATACAAATCAAGCCCTTGGCTTGGCTGGCCATGAAATTGACTACGTCAGGATTGCATTTTTCTGCCGCTATAATTATGTCACCCTCATTTTCCCGGTCCTCGTCATCAACCAGAATGATCATTTTGCCTTCCTTGATGTCATTAAGGACTTCTTCAATCGTATTAAACATGCTGCTTCCTCCTTAATTTAAATAAATCCGTTTTCGGCTAAATAAGTCATACTTAGTCCGGATTTATGTTCTTCCGGTGCTTTACCAAGCAGTTTCTCTACATAGCGCCCGATTATGTCGGTTTCCAGATTTACCGTGTCACCGGGTTTTTTAAATCCCAGCGTAGTCATCGCCGCTGTATGCGGAATCAAAGATACTGTAAAACTGTCTTCAAGAACATCGATCACCGTAAGGCTTATCCCATCAATGGCAATCGAGCCTTTTTTAACGATATATGCCAGAACATCAACAGGGGCCTTGATACGGAATAATGTAGCAATGTCCATTTTCTTCTGCTCTGCAATGACTCCGATACCATCCACATGGCCCTGAACCATATGTCCTCCCATCCGGTCTCCCATTCGTACAGCTCTTTCCAGATTGACCCGCTGTCCGTTATTTAATTGGTTTAGATTGGTTTTCGCCAAAGTTTCAGCCATTACATCGGCTGTAAAATGTTCGCTGCCCAAGGAAGTGACGGTCAGACATACTCCGTTAATTGCTATGCTGTCGCCAATTTTAGTTCCTTCCAATACATCGCTGGCTTTAATATTGAGCCGGGAAGAGTTGACCCCTTGGTCGATCCGATTGATTGCTCCCATTTCTTCAATAATTCCGGTAAAAATAATGTTCACCACCTTAAAGATAATTGCATGTCATTTATTTTCTGATGTACCCGGTTATCAGTAGATCACGGGTAAATCTTGTAATCTCCATGGATTCGATTTCGATGGCTTCTTTCATAAAATCAAATCCTTTCCCTCCAACCGGCGTGGGAGCATCCTGACCGCCGATTATTTTGGGACCTATGAACCAATACACTTTGTCAGCCAATCCTTTTTCCAAAAGAGCGGCATTTATGGTTCCTCCTCCTTCCACCAGCAGGCTGCATATCTTCATTTCCCCGAGTATATTCAGCAATTCTTCCATCACCAAAAGACCGTTTGCGCTATTTATGCGCTGTATCTCACATCCGGCCTCTTCGAGACGTTTTTGTCTGGCCTGGTCAGCATCATGGGCACAGAATATAATACTGCGCTGTTGTCTGCTGCTGGTAACGATCTGGCTATACAGCGGTATTTCAAGATAACTGTCGACAATTATTCTGACGGGATCATCATAATCGCTGTTTTCAAGTCTAACATTCAGCATTGGATCGTCTTTTAAAACGGTTCCGATGCCAACCATAATCGCATCATAGATTCCACGCAGTTGATGGACATATTCACGGGCATCCTCTGAAGTAATCCAACGTGAGTCACCGTTGTTTGACGCGATTTTACCGTCCAAGGTCATGGCGGTCTTGATTGCTACCAGTGGGCGGGAAGTTTTGATATATTTCAGAAATTTATCATTAAGTTTCCTGGCTTGCTCTTCCATAACCCCCAGCTCGACTTCGATGCCCGCATCCAGCAATTTCTGCATCCCCTTGCCGGCAACCAGCGGATTGGGATCAAGCGTTGCGATCACCGCTTTCTTTATACCGGCTTCGATCAGCGTATCTGCACAGGGTGGGGTGCAGCCAAAATGGCTGCAGGGTTCCAATGTCACATATATGGTGGCTCCCCTGGCCATTTCCCCCGCTTGACACAGAGCATGAACCTCTGCGTGAGGAGTACCGGCCTTATGGTGATAACCTTCTCCAATGATTTGGCTGTTTTTAACAATAACCGCGCCGACAACAGGATTGGGGCTGGTTTTTCCCATAGCCAGAGCGGCCAGATCAAGAGCCCTCTGCATGTATTTTTTACTGTCATCATTCATCATTAATCATTCCTTGAAATAAAAATAACCCCGACATTAAATCGGGGTTTAAAGCAAACGCAAGTCGACAAATACGCGCACATAGCAATACGCATTGCTTGCCAACCCTTCTTCTCCCATCCAGACTATAACTGTCGGCTCCGGAATCTCACCGAATCCTGCCGTAAGGCTCGCGGGCTATACCGCCGATAGGGAATTTCACCCTTCCCCGAAGAAAGTAATCGAAATATGCAGTTTTAATTAACAGACTTATAGTAGCATTATCTATAACTGCTGGTCAAGCCATGAAATAAAATATTGGCGTTTATTCTTTTAAAATTTCTGTCTTACTCCATTTTTTAGTTGATCATGCTAGTTCTTTCATACCCTTGATCGTGGATTGCATATCTTCGGCACCGAAAATATATGATCCGGCTACCAGTACATCAGCACCGGCCTCGACTACAGCTTTGCTCCACTGCAGATTTATGCCTCCATCCACCTGCAGCCAGGTTCCGGTTTTACTGGTCAGAATCATTTGTTTCAGGCGTCTGATCTTGTCAAGACAGGCCGGGATGAACTTCTGCCCGCCAAATCCAGGATTCACACTCATGATCAATGCCAGATCCACATCTTGCAAGATGTTTTCCACGGTCGATAAGGAAGTGGCCGGATTCAATGCCACTCCGGCTTTCAAACCGGCATCTTTAATCATATGTACGACTCGATGCAGATGGGTACATGCTTCAACATGAACGGTGATAAGATCAGCACCTGCATCAATAAAGGCGGGTATCATAAGTTCAGGTTTCTCAATCATCAGATGTACATCGAACAGTAATTTGCTGATGGGTCTGATATCACGGACAACCGGCGGGCCAATGGTTATATTGGGAACAAACTGCCCGTCCATCACATCGATATGGAGCCAGTCAGCACCAGCGTTTTGAAGTCTTGTACATTCTTCTCCCAGACAGGCAAAATTTGCGGATAAAATCGATGGAGCAACCAAAGCCACTAATAACACCTCTCATTTTCCATAACTTCTGCCAGCATGGATAAATAATTATCATAGCGCGAAGCCAAAATTTCATTTTTCATTACCGCATTTTTGACCCCGCATTCATTTTCCTTGTAATGCAGGCAATTCGCAAATTTACATTCTTGGGCGTAATCAGTAAAATCGAGAAACAGACCGGGAAGCTCCTCCCGTCGCATGCGCGGAAGATCCAATACACTGAAACCTGGCGTGTCAACCAGCCAGCCATTATTATCCAGCGAGTAAAGTTCCACATGGCGGGTCGTATGTCGGCCGCGACCGATTTTATTGCTCACTTCCTGGGTGGGGGCTGTTTCCCGATTGGTAAGCAGATTCAGAATACTTGATTTGCCTACCCCGGATGGCCCTGCCAATACTGCTATTTCACCGCTGATGGCATTTCTCAGCTCTTCCGTGCCTTGGTTTAATCGAGCTGACAATTTGATTAAAGGGAATTTTGCACGGGGATAATAGTCCAGGATGTCCTTGATAGACTGATTCAGCGGCAGATCCGACTTGTTAAGAACAATGATCGGCTGCAGTCGGCTGTACTGCGCCAGTAACAGAAGTCTGTCCAACAGCGTCAGACTAGGCAGCGGACGATCATATGCCATTACAATCAACACGATACTTACGTTAGCCACCCGTGGCCTATACATTTCATTGTTGCGCGGCAGCACTTGTTCAAGAATTCCCTTGTTGCTCTCCAGCGGGGTGTATATTACCCGATCGCCACTGAGAATCCTTTCCTTTAATTTGCCTCTGGTACGACACTCAATGATCTGAGCATCGCTATCCTGAACATAGTAAAAGCCGCTGTAATTCTTTAATACCAGACCTTGGTCCTGAGCGATGGTCATTACTCCCTCCGCTGTCTAATTCAATTTGTAGGTTTTCACTGATTTATCATTGATCAATACTTCCGCCGTTCCGATCCCATAATAATTGATACTGGCATTAACAATATCACCGCCCCGATGGGTTTGATCATACGTTACGCGTTTGCCATGCAGATCGTTGACTGAGATTTTAACATTCATGGTATCCTCTTCACTGGGAAGCTTAAACTGGAGTACCTTGGTTTTCACCTGGGGACCGGGGCCGGTACTGACGACGACATTTATGGTGGTACCTTCTTCGACCATCACCCCTGGTTCAGTATCCTGCTCAGCGATTTGGTCAGCGACGTAGGAAGTGCTTTCCTGGCGCTTGATTTCCCCCAGTATCAGCTTACTGTCTTCCAATTCGGCCCGGGCCTCGTCAATGGTAAGCCCCTTCAAGTCAGGCATTGACACTCTTTCCGGCTGTTTGCCTTCACTCACTACAACATTAACGCTGGTTCCTGCCTCATGTTTCGTTCCTCTGGCAGGATCCTGTGAAATGATCATTCCTTCAGGCTTTTCTTCATCATATTCTTTTTCAATACTTCCCATGTTCAGCCCTTCATTACCAAGCTTGGTCTCCGCATCTTTAATATCTATGCCGGTAATATTGGGGACGGTTATCAACTCCGAACCCTTGCTGATAACAACTTCAATCTTGCGGCCTTCCTTAACTTTTCTATCTT
>CAZRMB010000111.1:0-7516 GCA_964600925.1 uncultured Syntrophomonas sp. | reverse complement strand
CTCAAATGGGATCGTTTCACTTCGACAATGACCTTCTCAATTATTCCTTTTTTTGTTCGTTCTACAATAAAATCAGGAACATATGTTCTATGATGTTCCAAATATTTAATATCCCATCCGTCTTTTAACGGGTAACGTGCACGTAAGACGCTGTAAACGTTGTCATACATGTCTTTTTCTAAAAAAATTGTCATGATGTTTTGTTTTTATTCTGCGGCTATAGGTAATTCCTTTGAAGGCAGGCCATAGCCTTTCTGACTTGTTTCTTCGTTGCGAAAATTCAGGTAGAGCGCCTTCCCGATTTCCGACATCACCTGCTTGTAAAACTGCTCATTCTCAAATAGCTTGGTAAAGGCATCCATCTGCTCCATGTAGCACGACTGCGCCACTTTTTCGAATACCTTCGGGAAGATGTTGTTTTCAAACATCTGTGAATCACTGTTTTTTGCCTGTTTTTTCAACTGCTTGCCCTGCTCTTTAAGCTTATCATAGATAGTCTCTACGATCACCCGGTCGGCCTCCGTGAACTTTCCATGGAACATCAGATTAATCTTTTCAATGATGTTCTCCAGTAAGTCCTTTTTCGACAAGGGTTTGTGCCCTTCCTTGGGTTTCTCGCCCTGAATGGTCTTATCTTTTACGGTTGGCTTCAGTTCGATGGACCCAGTGAAAGTTTCTTTCATCTGGTTGAATTTCAGAGCTATCTTATTATCCAAATTGACTATTTCATGCGGGGTTTTGGGAAGAAACCTGTAGAGGAACTCTGTAAAAATGTAGGTCTTGTACAATTCCTTGTCAAAAGTCCTGACAATCTGAGCCATATACGCATAGAAACGATTGAAATTCTTCATCAGATAACGAACCCTGAACTGGTGTTCTTCCGTTAAGACAGAAAACGCGCTTAATGCAGGCTTCAGGCAACCGGAAAGCTTACCGAGGTCTTTTATGCCTTGTTCTTTCCGGGCATAAATCTGATATAGTTTTTCCTCATCTTCGGTATTCCAGAGATGAAAAACGGAGAGATCATTTTTAAAGGTATAGACCAAGTTGACATCCACGGGACTATCGAGCAGGGTGTCCTCGTAGAAAGTGGAGAATGACTTCTTTATATCTTCAGCCGTGTTCACAAAATCCAGAACATAGGTGTCGAGTTTGCCTTCTGCACTTCGGTTCAAACGCGACAGGGTTTGCACTGCTTTGACGCCTCTCAGTTTTTTGTCGACAAACATGGTATGCAGGAAGGGTTCATCAAAACCGGTCTGGTACTTTTCTGCTACGATCAATACATTGTATAGATCCGAATTGAAATAAACCGGCAACTGGCTTTCGGATATTTTTATCTCCGGCGTACTGTTGAGTTTTGATTCGGTAAATTCCTCACCGTTCCATAAAATGGTGCCCGAGAATGCCACCATAGGCCGGATGTCGTCATATCCATGCGTTCTGCAGTACTCTTTGAGCAACAGGAAATATTTTACGGCATGCAGGCGCGATGGCGAAACAATCATCGCCTTTGCCTTGCCTTGGATTTTTTGCAGCGTGATTTCACGAACTTTTTCCACCATGATTTCCACCTTCTTTTCGAGCACAGCGCTGTGGTTATCGTGGAAATCCCTGATTGCCTTAGTAGCCGGCGGCTCTTCATAGAGAGGGTTCTCTGCCACTTTTTTGGCAATGAGGTAGGAGTTTTCCAACGTGGTGTAAAACTTCAGCACATCCAGAATAAATCCCTCATCAATGGCCTGGCGCATGGAATAATGATGAAACGCATCAAAACCTTCACCCTTGGGTACGCCAAAAGTCTGAAGGGTCTTGGGTTTGGGAGTGGCGGTGAAGGCATAGAACGACAAATTCCTGTGCTGACCCTGGGTGAGCAGGGTTTCGATCATCACGTCCATCTCGTCTTTGATGGCTTCTTCCTCTTTTTCTTCAATTTCGGCAAACTCTTTTAAGGCTTCATCCGTGTCGGCCAGGGCAGCTTTCAGTTTCTGGGCGCTGCTGCCGGTTTGCGAGGAATGGGCTTCGTCAACAATGATAGCGAAGTTCTTTCCCTTGCGCTTGTCCAATTCCTTGTAAATAATGGGGAAGCGGTGCAGTGTAGTAATAATGATCTTTTTGCCGTCGTTGATGGCATCCTTGAGTTTGTGGGAATTGTCCTTATCAGTAATCGTTTCAATCTGGCCTTCCAGATGCTCAAAAGAGAGGATGGTTTCCTGTAACTGCCTGTTCAGCACACGGCGGTCGGTTACAACAAAGACAGACTGAAAAATATCCTTGTCGAACTCATCATGTAATGAGGCAAGGCGGTATGTAACCCAGGCAATGGAATTGGATTTGCCGCTGCCGGCCGAATGTTGCAGCAGGTAATTGTGTCCGGAACCGTTTTTTTGGGTTTCGGAAACCAGCTTTTCAACCACATCCAGTTGATGATAGCGCGGGAAAATGATACGCGTATCCGACTTTGTCGTCTTTTTGCCATCGATTAGCACGATATGTTCTATGGTTTGTTTGGAAACATACCGCTGCAGGATGGACATGAGCATGTCGCGCTGCAGCACATATTCCCAGAGGTAGGCCGTCGCGTAACCATCAGGGTTCTGTGGATTGCCGCCATCGCCGATGTTGCCTGCTCCGTTTGATCCCTGATTAAAAGGGAGAAAGCGTGTTTTATCGCCCTTCAATTGAGTCGTCATGGATACTTCATACAAATCAACGGCAAAGCAGGCGAGAATGCGGGTATTGAAATTAAAAATCAGCTCTCGTGGATCGCGGTTATACATGAACTGATGCATACCCTTGTCGATCGATTGATTTGTTAACTGATTTTTTAGTTCTAATGCCACTAATGGTATTCCATTGAGCGAAAGGACTATATCGATGGTGTTGTGGTTATCGGGGGAATAGGCGAACTGGCGGGTGCAGGTGAGGATGTTGGCATTGTAACGCTCTGTCAGATCAGGGTTAAGGTTGGACGACGGGGCAAAATAGCAGAAGTGGATAGGAATGCCGCGGTCCTTGATGCCGTTGCGCAGTACATGGATAAGGCCATAGCGTGAAACATCGGCCTGGAATACCTTGTACAACTGCCGTTCAGCGCCATCGCCGTAATTGTTGACGAAACGCTGCCAGAGTTTGGGTTGGGTGGCCTGAATAAAGGAGACCATGACCGGTATATCCAGTGCCCGGGTTTTATCGTAGGTGGCATGGTTGCCTTTGATATAGCCTCCGGCTTCTGATATTAGAAAATCTTCAACGCTGTCTTCAAAGTTTTTTTCTTTGGTTTCCATAGGTATGGAATTAATTGGGCACTTGCTTTTTGCCGGTTACGTATTCGTAAATGATGGACTTCTTGTATTCTTTGAGTTGTTCGATTTTTTGCTGCTTGGTCAATATCAGTCTATCTGCATTTCTTAGACTCTCATCGAGGTAATCTAGAATTAGATACTGTTCTTCTACTGTAGGTATTAAGATTGGGATAATGGCTAATTTCTCCATACGTAGATTAATTCGGATAAATCCTTTAGCTTCTATTCTAATTAATTCCCGAATAAAAAAAGATTGGAAGAAATAGTTGAGGTATTTTGGGTTCAGATTTATATCAGTGATGCGAAAACCTTTACAGAAACTATTCAAGTAGAGATTTTCTATGTGATCATTGAGCAAAGCAGCTTTACCAATCCCTTCATAATCTTCTGAACTCATTAAGAACAGTAAATCACCACACTGTACAGAATTTTGAGACTCTCCCTTATGCGTTTTAACTTTAGATAGATTATTTAAATCAATAATTATATTGTTAAATATATTGGTAAATGGGATATAATATGCAAACTCCGAATCATCAGTAACGTCAAAATCATCACCACTTTTACCAGACAATCCACTATATAAATATCCTGAATTTTTTAACCGTTTGATCTCCCAATGCTCCGGCACTTCCCCAATCCATTCGATGCCGCTGTCTTTCATGGGTACTGATTTGTCCAGCCCTTTGGTGACGGCTTCGGTGATAACGGATTGCTTGTAGGCTTTCAGTTCCTCAATCATTTTTTCCTGGAGGGAGATAAGGGAGTCGATGGAGGCGCTTTTTTGGTCGAGGAAGGAAGCGATTTGTTGTTGCTCTTTAATTGGAGGACAAACTGTTCCAATCGAACCAAAATCACTTTCAGTCAGACTACTACGTATATTTTTTGAGAGATGTAAAAATGCTTTTAAATCATCAATATACCTTAACTGATAATTGAAGTATTCAGGAGAAGAATTATTAAGAATTTTAAATTGACTATAAGCAGGGCTAGTTAAACCATTATTACATATTAATCCAACGCATCTCGGTGTAACATCAATATCAAATAAGCATAACAACAAATTATTCTTATAAATCTTTTGATAACCATCAAAAGAAGTTGGCATTTTACCTTTTGGATCCAGTAAATTCCTAATAATAACTCCATTCATTGTTAAGGAGATAATATCTTCACCTAGATATTTTTCTTTAATCTCTTTAACCTTCTTCATCACATATTTATAGCGTAAAACATCCCAATTAGCTGGTATTTCTCCTATCCAAGGTATTCCGCTTTCTTTTTTCTCTCTATCCATATTAACTCAGGAGTTTAGCCATGATTTCCAACTCCTGTGCTTCCAGATTTTTCAGCGATGTAAAAATCTCGTCGCTGATGCGCGGGGCTAGATATTTGTAAAATTCCCGGGTAAAGGGTATTTCGTAGCCGGTTTTGGATTTATTTTCATCGATCCAGGAACCGGGGGCAAAAGGCAGCACATTGGCAGCCATGTAGGAGGCAATATCTTCTTTGAAAGGAATGCTTTCGGTGTCGCGCAGCGCAGGGTCGGGTTCCGGTTTGCCTCTTTTCAGGACGGGGTTGCCCTTTTCATCCAGGAGCGGGCGTTCCACCACCACCTTGGTATATTTAAAGTCCTCGTTATCTTTCACCTTGCTTTCCACCACCCTGTCGCCGGAGGTAAAGGTTTCGCCGGCAAACGCGGTATAGGCTTTCGCTATCAGCCGGATGCATTCGTCGTCCAGTTCAACCCTCTTGTTTCCCAACGCCTTACGTCTTTTTATACAGCATTTACTTGCATCAATCAGTTGAACTTTACCGGTTCGCTGTGGTGTTTTGTCCTTGGTAATCACCCAGATGTAGGTGGCAATTCCGGTATTGTAGAACAAGTCGTTGGGTAGCTGGATAATGGCTTCCAGCCAGTCGTTTTCGAGGAGGTAGCCCCGGATGTTGCTCTCACCGCTGCCGGCATCGCCTTTGAACAGGGGCGAGCCGTTTTGGATGATCGCCATGCGGCCGGTATCCTTCAGCTTGGCCACGCCGTTCAGCAGGAACAATTGCTGACTGTCGCCAACAGAGGGTAAACCGCATCCAAACCGGCCCAGTTCACCCTGTTTGTTCTCCTTCTCCACCGAGGCCCTTTCGTTTTTCCATTCAATGCCGAAAGGGGGATTGGAGATGATGTAATCAAACTGATAGCCAGTAAACTTGTCATCCGAGAGTGTATTGCCATGCTTCATATTGTCGGCATTCTGCCCTTTGATGAGCATATCGGCTTTAGCCATGGCAAACGTTTGCTCGTTCAGTTCCTGCCCGAAGCAGGTTATATCGGCCTCCGGGTCGATTGACAACAGCTTCTCCGTAAGGCAGTCCAGCATCTGCGAAGTGCCCATGGCCATGTCGTACAGGGTTTTGGTGATGCCATCCGATTTCAGGTTCTCTTTTTCATTCGCGATCAATATTTCCGTCATCAGATAGATAATGTCCCTGGCGGTAAAGTGTGCTCCGGCCTGTTCATCGTAGCTTTCAGAAAACTTGCGCACCAGTTCTTCGAAGATGTATCCCATATCCACCGCCGAAACGGCATCCACGCCCATATAGGCTTTTTTGGTGCAGAACTCCTGGATCACATTAAAGAGGATACCATGAGAGTCGAGTTTGGTGATTTCTTTGTCAAAATCGAATTTGAGCAGGATGTCAATTACATTCTCGCTGAATTTGGAAAGGTAAGACCGGAAGTTTTCGGCAATATTTTCGGGATCGGACAGCAGTTTTTCGAGATCGAACGGGGAAGTATTGTAAAAGTCGTAACCAGCGGCCGTATTAAGGAAGCCCTTCTTGACAACAAATTTTTTCTGATTCAAGGATTTGTTCTGTTCAAGAACTTTTTCCTTGGTAGGTGCCAGTACATCAGTAAAACGTTTGATGACGCACATGGGCAGGATAACGTTGCCGTATTCATGTGGTTTGTATGTGCCTACCAGTTTATCGGCAATGGCCCAAATAAGGTTTGCTTTTTCCTGGACGTTGAGGGTAGTTAGAGTCAGGTATTGTTCGGAGGTCATGAGGGGAGTTTAGGGGAGAAGTAAGTAAAGATTCAGAGTGTTCGGAGGATGGTTCTTATTTTGGTAGGTATGTGAAAACGCCGCTGGCGTTTTTAACATTCAGGGCAGGTAAATAAGATTTCGGTGAAAGCTGATGTGTGGTTCATGAAGAAGTAAGCAGGTATCGTTCAGTAGTTATACAGTTGACGGCTTTATCAGACTTTTTTAACCAATGGTTTGAAGAATTTATTGAATTTTTCCAGGTTTTCCTTGAACCATGCAAACTGGGATGGCCAGTCAGTTTTCGACATAAAATTGCCACTGGTTTGGAGGCATACGAACGACATTTTTTTAGACTCCAATTTCTCCCAGATAATATCTTTGGAAATGGCTTCCAGGGAATCCTTATAACCAAGTTCATGCAATTTATCAAACAAGGCTTTTGCGTTGTCGCCGAAAATATTCAAATAAATGGCAAGAATATCTTCACGAGAATTTACCTGGGCTGAGATATTAAATTCACTTCTTCCCAGTGTAATGGTTGTCCAATGCTGAGCAGGCGGGTTCTGCATTTTAACGGAGCTGTTATTCTTTTGCAGGTGGTTTTTTAACGCCTGCCAGTATTCCTGTTGCAACAGTTTAGTTTCTGATACAGATTGGGTGGATGCAGATTTGCGTACCGACTTGGCCCAATCGTTTGGTTTGGATATCATATTGAACTTAGGAGCCGGGGCAGAATCACCGATTTTATATAGTTCGATTTCGATACCGAAGAAATTGAAAGTGTCATCGGTGATACGATTCAGCCAATCGAGGGCGGCACGATGTTCCTCGGTGAATGATTGAGTGATCCAGATGATAGAAACGGCATCGAGACCGGCAGCATACGTCATTAGCTGACCAAGATGAGTATGGTCGGTTCGTTCAAGCTGATTCTCGATCAATACATAATGATCAGAGGAAGTATCCTTACAGAGAATATCGGCCCGGAATGGTCCTACACTTTCTTCCTGGCTTTGAACTTCCAATTCAATGCCAATGGTTTCACTCAGGAGTTGGATGTTTTCTTCCTGCGCAAGCCAGGGCGTAAATTCGGTATCTTCTTTTTTCCAGAATGAGCGCAGGTCAAGTTTTTCGAGCCTGCCGAGTTTTAATGCGGAATCTGACATA
>CAZRMB010000110.1:2591-7551 GCA_964600925.1 uncultured Syntrophomonas sp. | reverse complement strand
GCAATGGCCTGCAGGGAATCCTCCATGAATTCCAGATCCACCCCGTCCAGCTCGAACAGTTTTTTGTACTGCTTGATCAAAGCATTCTTGGGTTCGATCAGGATCTTGACCAGAGAATTCTTATCCAGTGCGTCCAGGGTCACAATAATGGGAACGCGCCCCACAAACTCAGGAATCAATCCGTAACGGAGCAAATCCTGGGGTAGGATCTGGTTCAATACATCGCCGATTTTCTTTTCATCATGCTTTTTGATATCAGCGCCAAAACCCATCACCTTTTCGCCCACCCGGCTCTGGATGATCTTGTCGATGCCCTCAAAAGCGCCCCCGCAAATAAACAGGATATTGCTGGTATCGATCTGAATAAATTCCTGGTGGGGATGTTTGCGTCCTCCCTGAGGCGGAACACTGGCAACCGTACCTTCCAGAATTTTCAGGAGGGCCTGTTGCACCCCTTCCCCGGAAACATCCCGGGTAATGCTTGGATTGTCTGTCTTGCGCGCGATCTTGTCAATTTCATCAATATAAACAATGCCTTTTTCGGCTTTTTCAATATCATAATCGGCTGCCTGGATCAATTTGAGCAGTATGTTCTCGACATCTTCACCCACGTAGCCAGCTTCCGTCAACGAGGTTGCATCAGCTATGGCGAAAGGCACATTCAAAATGCGAGCCAGCGTTTGTGCCAGCAACGTTTTGCCGCTGCCGGTCGGTCCAAGCATCATGATATTGCTTTTTTGCAGTTCTACATCATCCAGTTTCATGCCCAGATTGATGCGTTTGTAATGATTATATACCGCAACAGCTAGAGATTTTTTTGCAATATCCTGACCAATCACATAATCATCCATTATTTCCTTGATTTCTTGCGGTTTGGGTATTTCCCCTAATTCAAACCCGATGTCATCAGACAATTCTTCTTCGATGATTTCATTACAAAGCTCGATGCATTCATCGCAAATGTAAACACCTGGTCCTGCAACCAGTTTTTTTACTTGCTCCTGGGTCTTTCCGCAAAATGAACATTTTAGTTGGCCTTTATCATCACCATATTTTGGCATTCTGTCACCTCTCTTTTCGGCGGAATGTTGTTAGTTATTCCTGGGACCGCTTAAAATCTCGTCAATAATACCGTATTCCTTGGCTTCAGCCGGAGTCATAAAGTAATCCCTCTCTGTATCCTGACGTATTTTTTCATAATCCTGTCCGGTCCTTTCAGCCAGGATACGGTTCAGGGTTTCTTTCATATTCAAAATACGACGAGTGCGGATCTCAATGTCTGTGGCCTGCCCTTCCGTTCCTCCGGAAGGCTGATGGATCATCACTTCGGAATTTGGTAATGCAAAACGTTTGCCTTTTTGACCGGCAGCAAGCAGGAAAGCTCCCATACTGGCTGCCATGCCGACACAAATCGTTGAAACGTTGGGCCGGATCACCTGCATGGTATCAAAGATGGCCATCCCTGAAGTAATTGAACCTCCAGGACTGTTAATGTACAAATTGATATCTTTGTCAGGGTTATCGGCTTCCAGGAAAAGCAACTGGGCAATAATCAAATTGGCAACCGTATCATCAATTGCACTGCCCAGAAAAACGATACGATCTTTTAACAAGCGTGAATATATATCGTAGGATCTCTCCCCACGATTGGTCTGTTCTACTACCATTGGCACCAGATATGACATTGGAACTCCCTCCTCTACTTAATTATTCAGCACTTAATATCAATAGTATTCTTTTTTTACGCTTCAGGTTCGCCATCGCTTACATTTTCAATTGAAGGAATTTCTTCATTCTCTTCTTCGAGCTCTGTAACGACTGCATTCTCGACCAGATAATCAATCGCTTTTTGGATTTTTAGCCGGTAGGTAAAATCCTCCATGACACCGGCCAGGTTCTGTCTGGCCTGATCCGGCTCCATTCCCATGGAAGCGGCAAGTTCAACTATCTGATTGTCTAATTCTTCATCACTTAGTTCAATCCCTTTTTCTTCAACGATTTTTTCCAGCACAAAATTGGTACGGGCATTCTTTTCCCCTTCAGGCCACATTTCCTCGTTGAATCTGTCCACATTTCTCCCAGTCAGCTGGAAATATTGTTCAATGGATAACCCCTGCATTTTCAGCTGCTCGGCAAACTGGTTGAGCATGTTTTGCAATTGCATTTTAACCACTGCGCCGGGAACATCAAACTGGTTATTTTCAATGATTTTGTTCAATATGGCATCGCGGATCAAGCTCTTTTTATGATCCTCCATGGATGCTTCCATATTTTTTCTTACGTCATCTCTCAGTTCAGCAATCGTTTCAAAATTGCTTACTTCCTGCGCAAATTCATCGTTCAGTTCACGGGGCTGTTTAGTCTCGATCTTATGTACGGTTACTTTGAAAACCGCATTTTTTCCGGCCAGTTCTTCCGCATGATAGGTTTCCGGGAATTTGACCAGTACATCAGCTGTATCGCCAACCTTCAGACCTACAACCTGTTCTTCAAAACCGGGGATAAATGAATGGGAACCCAGTTCCAGCGGATAATCTTCGCCGGCTCCGCCCTCAAATGCTACATCATCGATAAATCCTTCGAAATCGATCGTTGCCGTATCACCCAACTCAGCAGGTTCTTCTGTCTTTTCGACCAGTTGTGCATAGTGGGCAGCCATATCATCCATGCGTTTGTCTATATCTGATTCATTCATTTCAATGATTGGTATGCTTACTTCCAGGCCTTCGATCTGGCCCAGCTCAAATTCAGGTTTTACCGGCACAATGGCCTTGAATCTCAGTACACTGTCTTCTTTTATTTCTTCAATTTCAAACTCAGGCTGAGCAATCGGATCTATGTTTAATTCCTTTAAAGCCTCTTCAAAAGCACCTGGAACAACCATTTCGACTGCATCTTCAAAAAGGATTTCGCGTCCAAAATGTGCTTCCAGCAGTTCCCGGGGTACTCTGCCTTTACGGAAACCTGGGATCGCTACTTGCTTGACCACTTTTTTGTAGGCCTTCTGCAAACCCTCTTCGAAAGTCTGTGCATTCACTTCAATATTCAGGTGGGCCTCACTTTTTTCTATCTTTTCTAACCTGGCACTCATTTATGCTCCTCCTAATTAAAATTGAATTTTTGCTCTGATTATATTGCCATGATACATTATCATTAAGCAATATTAAACAAAGTAAACGCTTCCTAAAGAAATGTACTCTATTTTGGCCAAAAACACAACACCCCGGCAAAAGCCGAGGGATTAGTTTCTTATGGAGCGGAAGACGAGATTCGAACTCGCGACCCTCGCCTTGGCAAGGCGATGCTCTACCACTGAGCCACTTCCGCATCTCAAATATTTCTACTAAATAAGGATAAGCAATAACCCCACTGCAAGTCAAGGTTTTCCACATTTATTTTTTGATAAAGTTTTACGCTAGCTTTAAAAACTTTACTTATTCCCTCTCCAGATTATTGCCCTTCTGCTCGGGGTCTAATCATAAACTTTCATATATAATTGATATTAACTGCTCAGTCTTTTTTTTTCTTTTTTTTCTCCAAATAATCCATCAGCAGTGATCCCAGCTTTAACAGGAAGATCCCCTGTTGCCATTCTTTCTCCTCATTATGGAAGGTATCCTGACGCAACAAGATCAAGGACTGGGCAGGATTTTGGTCAAAATAGTTGGCCAAATCAGCGACCATGTAGCTTTCCATTTCTTTCAGCATTTTCAGGCTGAGTTCGGCGGGGCGAAATGCCAGCACCAGATCAACGCATTTGAACGCCCGGCGAATGTCCCTGGTAAACTTGTTCATATCCTTGCCCGGAGGCGCAGAAATAATGATCATACTATCCTTGACCAACACATAGCCCCACTGGTAATTTCCCTGGGCGCTAAAACGATCCCACATGAAACTGCTGCGGCTGCCGTCTTTGTAAAGCAGTCGGAACTGTTTATTATTGGCGATCAGATCATGGGTTTTTTCATTACATGCAACATAGGCATACTGCCATTCCGGCTGCAGCGGCTGATTGACCAGATTCATGGCTTCCTTTTCAAACTCATCGACGGAACGTATATAAGCCTTGACCAGGAATTCGCCGCGTTTCTTCAGATATAATGTATCACTGGCATCATAACCGGCCAACTCTTCGGTCATCATATTAAAATTGTGTTCAAATATGCTCTGCATATCCTGCAGCACGATAAACATCGGGTCGCTTACCCAGAGCAGCTCTTCCAGGGGCAGCAGACGACAAATGCCGATCATACCGGGCACGATGTTTTCATGCACATTATCTCCGAAGCGGCCGTAAACTTCAAATTTCTCCCCGTTGAACAGATCTTCGAAAACCAGACTGCTTTTGCCGACAGGGCTGATGCGATAGGCGCCTACATAGCTCATCATATATCTGAAGGCAGCTTCCCTCAAATAGGGCGGGAAGCGGTTGGCCTGATTATCCCAGAAGGTGTTCATGATGGTGGAGCCATTATCATCAATATGATCCAGCAGATAGTGATTTTCAAAAAAATCACCGTAAATTTTTTTGTTCAGTTCATCCCAGAAGCGCCCCTTGGTGTTAACCGGTTGATAATAGGAACTTTGCACTGCTTCTTTAAGTTTGGGATCTTTGTTTCCTATGGTATATGCATAAATGCTGAGATGGTGATAAACCTCCTCATATGATTGCACCATTTCGTAATGATCCAGTTCTTCCCATGAAGGATAATGAATCAGTTCAGTTTTAAAACCAAGCGGGAATTTTTCAAAATGGCGATTGATGATATAAGCACTGCGACTGATCATACCGGTGGAGATGCCAAAAACCCGGGCCAGCTTGGTATAACTTATTTCTTCGCCCAGACAGTTGGACAAGGTGTATTCGAGGGCGGCGATCCAGTTCTGTATGCGTGACACACGAGGCCGGTGCACGGTGGTGAACTCGCACCATAAATATAACAGCCAGGCCAGTCTTCTT
>CAZRMB010000110.1:0-2491 GCA_964600925.1 uncultured Syntrophomonas sp. | reverse complement strand
TTCGCGGTTGTACCTGCTTTCTGACAGGTACACTGCGTTTACCTCATCCAGAAGGTAAGATTTTTGCTCTGCATTTACGATAATCGGACGTCCGACTACGGTGGAAGCATTTTCAAGTCTGATGATGCGTCCATACAGCAACGACCCCTGCTCAATAAACTGGGTGACCGAACCGAAGTCACGTTCAATGATATGTTCTTCATCGCAGAATATATCGCGTACTGCCACCGTATTATTTCTGACCCAGTTGACGTGATAGATACTAAGATAGGAATGCTGAAGTGCAGCGTAAACCATTTTCATTTTGTCAGTGAGAATATCCTCCATCTCCACCAGATAAAAATCTATCAAGGGGGATACGTCACTGTGAAAACGGTAGTTCAAAACATACCACTGCCAGAAAAAGAGGGAGAATTTTTGATTGACCTCGCCGCTCTGGGAATAAGACAGGAATTTTGCCTGGGCTACATTGTCCCAGTTGGGAAAATAGCGACGGGCATAGAGAACCAGCTCCTCCAGGGCTTCGTCAATGACCATCCGAAAATTATTTCGTTTGCCCCGGGGAAAATGGATGATCTGGCAGCTGGCACCCGGCGCGCAGCATTGTCCGTATTCTTTTCCGCTTCCGCAAGGACAGGGATCATTCGACGGCATATAAGACACTGTTCTACTTCCCCCAAAATATTTACAAAATCCCATTCATGCCCTGTGTATCAATCCATTAACAAATCCAGCGCAAATAACTATATAAGTAATTCTATATTAGCATTATAGAATATATTGAAATGATTGGAAATCTTTAAATTTTATCAAATCTTCTGATTACTGTCCCGGCACCATCATACAAATAAATACACTATAATTCTTCTCAGAAAATGTCAATCTCCGGCCCGGCCGTTTATTCCTCCTGCTGGCTGTTTTTCTGAGGCTTGTTCGCGTCAATACTGAAGGCAACCTTCTCAATTCTGGCAATACTGGCGCCCATATCTTCATTATGATCAAACCTGCCCCTACCGCAAACATAATTGGCCAGCACGACAAACAGGAACGCCAGCAGCAACAGAGAATAGTTCATGACCTTCGCCGCAAGAAATTCCCGCAGGGAAAATGTATTTTGCACATAAGCTACCGTGATCCCGTCAATATCCTGCAACGGTACAACCAATAGCCCCGTGCTGCGGTTAAGCGATCCGGAGATCGTCTTCCCGTCATGCAGCTTTTTGATATCAGCTGTATTGAGTGACGGCTGCACTTTTTTGTTCGACCAGAGCAGCGTACTTTCAATGCCGTTCAATTGAAAGATCGCGAATTGGCTGGGGCCTGACTTCTGCAGTTTGCTGCCCAGCCAGGACATGGAAACACCGACTTTGCACAACCCGGCATATTCGCCGTCAATGAAAATCGGCATGGTAGTGACGAGCAGATCTTTGTTTTCACTGGAATCCAGCGCAGATATAACGTTTTTTTGCCGGAGCGACTTGCCGATGATGCGCTGATAGCTCATGTCATCGGCGAAATTAATATCAGCTGCCGAGCTCCAGATCGCCTGGCCTTCCTGATTGGTCAGACTGAGCTCCGTAACTCCGTTGCTTTGTTTCCACTGATTAAACGTTGGCTGCAGGATTTTATTCATCTGCGCCTTGTCTCTTTCCTTAAAAGCCTCCATTAACTTGGCATTGCTGACGACCTTTAGCGCCAGTTTTTCGGATGCCTGATTGACTCCTTCAATCCCGGCGGATATTTTTATCGTCTGCTCCTGCTGATAATTTTTTTCCGCGCGATGCAGGATCTTGCTTTGCACCATCGTTACATTCCAAATCATTAATCCCAGCAATAGAAGACTGACGATCAACAGCGACCATGCAGGCTGCCAACGAGGATGGCCATGATCTTTTACTTTCAAGATTTCCCCCTCTTCCCCACTCGACTTCAATAATATCTCTATAAATAAAAAGTTTCGACGAATACAAGCAATATTCCTCGTAGTCATTAAAATATCCCGTTTTTTCTTTTCGGTCAGGCGAAAGCCACAGCCCTTCCGGTGGCACCAGTGTATCTGTCCACGAATAGTATATAAAGAAGTTATCCCCGAGAGGAGCTGCCCAGATGAAAAACACCGTAAAGCAATATAGTCAGGCCTCCGGGCCGGTCATAAATATTCACGTCGATACCCGTATCCTGACTTTTGTCCTTAACAATTCCATCACTGTTTACCCGGTAGCAATAGGCAAACCCAGTACCCCCACCCCGCCCGGCCATTGGAAGGTCGTCTTTAAATCTGTCGATCCCGGCGGACCGTTCGGGGTCAGGTGGATGCGACTCAGCGTTCCCTGGGGCAGTTTCGGCATCCATGGCACCAACAACCCCAATTCGATCGGCAAAGCGGTCAGTCATGGCTGCATTCGCCTGTACAACGAAGATGTGATCGTTGTCTACAGCAAGACTCCGATCGGCACACCGGTCAATATTGACGGGGCAGTGCGTAAAATCC
>CAZRMB010000109.1:5274-7585 GCA_964600925.1 uncultured Syntrophomonas sp. | reverse complement strand
TACGCTTACAAGTGTTATTGTTAAATCAGGCAACGAATGCATCGAAGAAAGTGACATCTTGGGAGGTAAGGATATGGATGTATCAAGACGCCAGTTTTTAAAAATTGGCGGCGGAGGCGTTGCAACTGTTATTGGGGCCAGCTTGATCGGCAACAACCTGATAGATAATAACGAACCCAATACACTTGCAGCTTCCGCACCTGAAAAAGTAATTTACAAGCATGGGGTATGCGGGATTTGTGAACTCAGCTGTGCAATGAAAGGAAAGATTGAAAACGGCCGTTTGGTCAAACTGGAAGGCAAATCTGTCGATCAGCACAGCCGCGGATCGCTGTGCGCCAAAGGCAATTCCGGTATTAATATGCTCTACGATCCTGACCGACTCAAATATCCGATGGTAAAAACCGTACCAGGCAGAGTAGCAGGCCAGGATCCCAAATGGAAAAAAGTTTCTTGGGATGATGCAATCAATCAGGCTTCTGCAGCCATTAAAAAAGCCATCGACAAGTATGGACCGCAATCAGTAATATGGATCGGTCACCATAAAGGGGTGGATTTTTTAAACGCCATCGGCAGTCCCAACGATATCAGCCATCAATCGACCTGCAATAATGTGCGCCAACTGGCAACCCAGCTGGTTTTGGGCGCAGGCAACTATGTGCCCGACTTTGAAAACAGCAAATATATCCTCTGTTTTGGCTGGGACCAATTGGGAAAAGCCAAGAATTCCTTTGCCCGCGGGCCAATGCATGCCAAAAATGAAAACGGAGCCAAATTGGTTGTTTTCGATCCCCGTCTTTCAACGACCGCGGCTAAAGCCAATGAATGGATACCGATCAGACCAGGTACTGACCTGGCCGTCATCCTGGCCATGTTGAATGTGGTTATCAGTGAAGGCCATATAAACCAGGAGTATGTGGAGCAGTACGTTTTTGGATATGAAGAACTGGCCGCGGAAGTAAAGAAATATACACCTGAGTGGGCCGCCAAGCTCAGTGATGTTCCCGCCGATACCATTCGCAGGATTGCCCGCGAATTCAGCGGAGGCTGTCCGGCCTTGATCCCGATCCATAAACGTGAGGCGATCCAATCTCATCCCGGCGGCTTTGAACTGGTGCGCGCCTGTTTGGCCTTAATGGCGATAACCGGCAATATTGAGCGAAAGGGAGCCATTATGCTGCCCCGCGTTGCTGCTTTAAACAATCCCCGTGCAGCCAAAACGCCTCCGGCCATGAAGGAAACCCGCCGCGTGGATGGCGGCCACATGTTCCCCTTGTCCATCACCAAACCAAACAGCGGACCGGGGCTTTATCAAAGTGTTCCCGACATGATCCTGGCTGATCAGCCCTATCCGGTGAAGGTTGCCATTATCTATGGTCAGTCATTGCAAAGCATGCCCAATCCGCAAAAGTGGTTGAAGGCTTTTGAAAAACTCGATTACATTATCAACATCAATGTCAATCCTGATGAGATAGCCACGATTGCGGATGTAGTCCTGCCGGAATCATGTTATCTGGAGCGGGCAGAAATATCAGCACGCTTGACCAATGCCCGTTATCCGCAAATTGCTATATCCGAACCGATGGTAAAAGAGCTGCATGATACCAAAGACGCTGAGGAAATCAAATACCTGATCGCCAAGAAGCTTGGACTGGATAAATATATGACACCCATCGGAGATAAGGCGCTTGACTTTAAACTGAAAAAATATGGTGTAACCTATAAGCAGTCTTTGGAGAAAGGCGCTATCATCAGCGGCCCCAAAGAATTTGTGCCTAAAGTACTGACGGAATTGAAGACCGAAAGCGGAAAGATCCAGCTGTATTCTCCCAAGCTTAAGGAAATGGGATATCATCCATTGCCCTGGTTTGATGAGAGATGGGTATTGAAGTCTGAAAAGAATGATGAATTCCATCTGGTTACGACGAGACCGCCTACGCATCGGCATGCGAAAACACATAACATGAAATGGCTGCATGAAATCACTCCCAAGGGAGTCGTTTATATGAATGCCAGTCGTGCCCGTAAGCTGGGAATAAATGATGCGGATATGATCGAAATGACTACATCCTATGGTCAGGGTACTGCTGAAGTAAAGCTTACCGAAGGAATCAGACCGGATACAATTTGTTTCCAGCATGGTTTCGGACAAAAGTCACCTTTGATGAAGTTGGCCTATCAGGATGGAATGAATGACGGTGAAATCATGCCGTCCTTTAACAAGGAATTCAATCTGGCCTTAAATGATCCTACCGGAGCATGCCTTGATTGTCACATGCTCGTAAAAGTGAAAAGGGCGTGAGATAGATGG
>CAZRMB010000109.1:0-5174 GCA_964600925.1 uncultured Syntrophomonas sp. | reverse complement strand
GGATGGTATTTAGGGGATACAGAACTCTTTGGTGACCAGGAACGTAAGATGAGATCATTCTATGCGGATTACGGTGTTTATATGGATGAGGAAATGACTGCACCGGCCGATCACATCATGGTCGAATTGGAATTTGCAGCCCTGCTGCTGGATTCTTATGAAAAGACCGGGGATGCAAAGCTTTACCTGGCGTTGCATGAATTGATCGATGATCATATGAGCCGCTGGATACCACCCTTTGCCAAAGAGATTGGGTTATATGCCGAAAGCGACTTTTATCGCATTGTCGCCAATATAATAATGTCCTTGCTGTTAGCGCTGCAAAAAGATATGAAGGGGGTGGCATAGGAATGGCCAAAGTTAAACCGGCACGCTGGGGAAAAATCGTCGATTTGAACAAATGTGTGGGCTGTCATGCCTGCAGCGTAGCCTGTGTCGCAGAGAATAAAGTGAAGGACGGCATGCATCGGACCCGCATTGTTGAACATGAAGACGGTCAATTTCCTAACGTTTATCACTATACAGAGAAATGGTCCTGTAATCATTGCCAGAATGCACCCTGTGTTGATGCCTGTCCCACTCAAGCCTCGCATTATACGGAATGGGGCACAGTGGAAGTTAAACCGGAGCTTTGCATAGGCTGTGGATATTGTGTTTTAGCTTGTCCTTATCGGGTGCGAATGATGAACCAGAGACATGACGGAGGTCTGCCTGAAAAATGTACCTTATGTATTCATCGCCTGGAAAAAGGGGAGAAGCCAGCTTGTGAAACGACCTGTATCGCCGGTGCGATCATCACGGGTAATCTGGACGATCCCAACAGCGAGATCAACCAATGGATGGCCAAAGGTGCGGTTGCCCGACGGCCGGAACTTGAAACGCATCCCAACGTCTTTATTATTCCCTTCCGGAGGTAAGCGATATGGAACAACATTTATTTACATGGAATTATCTGATTGCCATTTATTTATTTACGGCCGGCTTGTCTTCAGGGGCCGGAATGATAGCGGGAGTTACTGAAATCTTAAACAATACCAGTGACCGCATAAAAAGAATATCTGCCTATTTAGCTCCTTTTCCGGTTATGCTGGGACTGCTCATGCTGGTTGCCGATCTGCACAGACCATGGAATTTCTTTCAGGTGCTGATCCACTATCATGTAACTTCCGTTATGTCCTGGGGTGCATTTTTCCTGTTGGTATTTCCCATCTTCGCAATCATATTTGCGGCCATGGTATATTTTAATTACCAGGGTGCACTGAGAAAATTATTTGCCTGGCTGGAATTGGTTTTGGGTCTGGCCATTGGAATTTATGCTGGTTTGTTGTTAGCCGCAATATATAATAATCCGGTTTGGAGCAATCCCTTAATTGCGTTTCTTTTCTTTGTCTCCGCCATCTCCACTGGAATCTGTATGATCATTTTAGGCGGAAAAGTCTGGGACCAGACAGAAACGTTTATCAGAAAGATCATGCCCGCCAAGCTGCAGCCGGAGAAATGGCTGCCGGAGCAAATCAGTCTTAATTTTGATCACAATATAATTCGCCGATTAATCGGGATTGATGCCGTCATCATCATCATCGAACTGATGGTCATCTCTACGCTTATTATCAGCTATATGCTCAGACCGACCGGTGATATCGCCCTGGGAGCAATTATAACCGGAGGGTATTATTTGACATTCTGGATCGGAGTCGTGCTATTAGGTCTTACTTTGCCACTCGTACTTGGTATTTTGGAACTCAGAGACCGCTTTTCGGATAACATGAATCTAATTGTTTCAATCGCCGAACCGATATTAGTGCTTACCGGTGGGTTCATCCTCCGTTGGGTGGTGGTGTACGGCGGACAGTTGGTGTATCCGATATTGACTTTCTATAGTTAAAGCTGAGAAGAAGATTCACTCTCTCTCCTCCGATAATCCTCAAAATAAATTGGCGAACAGAGCGTGCTCTGTTCGCCAATTTATTTTATAGTAAAGGGTTAGAGGGAGCTTCCTTAGATAACGGTCAAATCTTGGACAGTCTGTTCACCGTTCCAGCACATGCCACCTTTACGGGTTAGAAAATTGATAAACCGCTTGGTAATATTGGATGGCTCCTCATCAGCGCGATACACAAGATTAATGTCGATCGATAAATGATCCATTTCTTTAATTTTAACTTCTTTAACTGAACCATTTTCCAATTCATTTATTATTGCAACACGGGGGACAACGGATACTCCCATACCGCCTTCTATGGCAGCCTTGACAGAATGGATGCTATTCATTTCAGAGACAATATTGAACGTATGCAAGTCATAACCGAACCTGGCAAAAGTGTTTTTCAAAATAGCGGGAATAGCTGCCCCTTTCTCGCGCATAATAAAGGGTTTGTCTTTAAGTTCGCACAGGCTGATTTCCTTGCGGCACCTGAAGGCCTTGGTATTTGGAAATACCAGCACTAATTGTTTTTTCGCCAATACCGTTGATGTAACCCCGGGAAAATTGATCTCCCCCTCAACGACAGCTACATCGATTTCGTTATTGATCAGCTTCTTAAGGGTAGTATTCGTATTCGCAATATCCAATTTGATATGAGCTTCCGGGTATTTTTGTTTAAATGACTGAATCGTACAGGGCATAGCAAAATTACCCGCCGTGCAGCTGGCTCCAATTGATAAATTGGAGAGAGACAGATGATTCAGCTGACGTAGATCGTCATCCATAGATTGATGCAGATTCACAAATCTTTCCGCATAAGCGGCCACGATTTTTCCCGCCTCAGTGAGTGTTACACCCTGCGCTGAACGATGAAACAGAGTTGTCTTGTAGAAATCTTCCATGGCTTGTATTTTGCTGCTGATTGCCGGTTGGGACAAATGCAAAAGTTTGGCTGCCTTTGAAAAACTCTTGGTTTCAGCGATTACGGGGATGATCTCAAACTGACTGAAAAACATGGTTGCTCCCTCCTTTAAAAACAGGTAAAACACTTATCTCGTTAAACTGACTGATTGAATTATAAGCCTTTCTTTTCCAACCAACGAAATAGCACAATCACAGAGGCCACAAACAAAACAATGATCAACCAGTGATTTACTCCTAACGCTTGCGGGATCGTAATACTTCCCATTTTGCCCCAGGTCAATACAGATCCTGCCAGGAACGGATAAATCTCTGCATAAATGAAAGCACCGGCAAACAATCCGAGAATCCCAATCAAAGCATCCAGACGACCTTCTCCCAGGGCACCCCAGGAAGTCCCCGGGCAATAACCCAACAAGCCCCATCCAATTCCAAACAAGCCACCGCCGATGAGAGCTCCACCAATGATAAGCGGCCTTCCCGATATCTTCAGGATATTCATATCACCCAGTAAATAGATTCCCACCATCCCCACTAGAATTGCGGTAAACATGAATTTGACAATCGTCATATCCTGCAACAACAATGCACCGATTTGTTTGTCATAACGGATAACCCGTGCCCGCTGCATAAGGAATCCGAATAATATACCCGCGATCAGACCGTAAACAAGATTTGTCATTATTTATCTCCTCCCCTGAAAACCAGACGGACGGTAATAATACCAACCGCAAAAAACATGACCATGGCGGCCAGTCCGCTAACGGATAACAAAATCAGGGAACTCATCTGCCCGGAAGGACATCCACCTGCCAAACGAGCTCCGATCATGGCAATAATACCACCAAAAAAAGCCAACAAACCTCTTTTTAAATAGGTAGCGCCTAATCTATCCTTCCATAAATCAGGGAAGAACTGCCATTTAAAATCTCCGAAAATAATTGCACTCAAAAAACTACCGAGCAGGATGCCTGCAATAAAAAGGATCTGCCAGCTAATACCGGGAGTAACCACGTTGAAATACTCAATTTGAGCAAATCGCAAAGGAGAGATCACCCTCTCCAACATACCAGTCAGCTGCACGATAGAAGTTGAAGTGCCAAAATAATTGCCACTAACAGCAACTGACAAAATGATCAGCAGCCCCGTCAGGGCACCGCTTACGTAAGGATTCCAGCCATTTTTGTTCTTTGCATCATTCATAAACAACGAACCTCGCTTCCATATAATACCCCTAGAGGGTATAACTTATTTTATCAAATGGAGAGAATTTGTCAATATATGCGAAAAATTGCGCAAATGATGTTAAATAGTGTTAAGTATTAATTAACAAAGATAAAAGGGTTTATAATGATTTAAATACTAATTGAACGTCATTTCTTAACTAAACTTTACAATGCATAATCAGCGCACTCCAAAAAGCCATGTGCCTCATATAGATATATGGCTTTTTGTTTTTCTGTAAATATATAAAGATTATTCTAAAAAGCAATCTTGATATTTTCTTAACATTTATTTGATATTGTCATGATACTTACTATGTACGATCTGTTTAGAGTTCAATATGAGTTCTAAACAATCATTTAAGGAGGAATTGATTATGAAAAAAAGTTGGACGAAAATTTTGGTTTTAGCCATGTCATTGCTGTTGGTGGGCGGCATGGTTATCAGTGCAGTTGCGGCCGATACCGGTACCACAACAACCGGTTTGCTGCAGCAGGGGATCAGAGCCGGCCAACAAAAGGCTCAGACTGCACTTAACGCAGTCGCGGACTTGACCGGACTGAGCACCGATGAAATCCGCACCCAAAGAGCAGCTGGCAACTCATTGGCTGATATTGCTGCCGATCAGGGAATCAGCGAACAAAGCGTAATCGACAAAGTCGTTGCCGAACGCACTGCCGTGCTCGACCAGCTCAAAGCAGATAATAAAATCACGGCTGAACAGTACAATGCTTGTGTCAGCAACATGCAGGACAGAATTAAGACCAATGTTGAACGGACTGCAGTCGGCCCCGCCAATGGCAACCAGGGTATGGGATGTATGCGTGGCGCCGGTCAGGGTATGGGAGCAGGCCAAGGACGTGGTATGGGCCAAGGCCAGGGAATGGGCAGAGGTGCCGGACAAAACCAAGGCAATTGCATCTATGATGCTCCTGCTGCCAACTAATTGGTAATATTACTGAAGGGCGCCTTGCCAAAGGCGCCCTTTGCTGTTGATTAAGGGACTTGAATGATATAATGATGACAACTATTTATTGAAAGAGATCTTCAACAACGGGGAGTTTTATATGGAAGCTGTTATTTTACTGGTCGAAGACGAAAAGAA
>CAZRMB010000108.1:0-7665 GCA_964600925.1 uncultured Syntrophomonas sp. | reverse complement strand
TTCAATACGGTTGGACGAAACAGCGCTCTCAATCAGGGCATGCTCTTTGAGCGAATTCAATCGCTGCGGCGACTGCTTTTTATACAACTCCTGCCTGCCCTTGGATTCGCTTATTTCGGCAAGATACCATGACGTCGTTGCGGGGATTGTTTCGAGACCTGATATAAACTGTTTTAAGGTCATCATATTTCATCCTTTTCGTAAGCATGTTTTTCTTCGTTCCTATCTGCTTCACGCCGGCTCCGGTTGTATTCCATATTCGCATCTTTCTTGTGTCCCCAGTATGCACCATGTCCCCTCTTAGGCCCAGAATGCTCGCTTTTCTTTACCTGTTGCGCCATAATTACTTCCCTTTCATCGCTGCTTGCGGGCATTACCAGCATGGGACAACAACTGAAACAGTAAGTGAAACTTGTTATTCTCTTGTGGTCTAAATTACAGCCCCACCAGCTGAGATGAACTCCTCAATTTGCAACACACCCTTCATGTATCCAAGAAAATCAGGATCATAATCATAGTTCCATATATAAAAACCAAAGTCTGACGATCTTCCATCAGTAATGACAGGTTCTATTGCCAGTTTTGCAATCTTGCTTGCCCATATCTGAACGCTGTACTTCATAATCTCAACCCGAGATACCCGTTCACCTTTTCTCAGGGCTTCGGCCAAAGAATGATCTATAAGAACAGTTCTTGTATCGGTGTCTATCACACGACACGCCATAGATACGCTCGGATACTCCATTTTTTTCTCATCATCTATCAATTGCTTTGCCTTTTCTTCAGCACCTGACGTCCATTCTCTTCGCATAGCTGTGGTAGCTAATTCATGTGGCAGCATGCTGTTCAATTCGTCTATCGAAAAATAGTCGAGAGCTCTGCACGAGATTGAAAGAGTGGGATTGTTTCGAAATTGGTCGTCACGGAGCAGGATGTCCCATACAGCGGCATCCGCAAATTCGTCTCCGCGACTCACCCGGCCGCCAATCTGAATTAGGCTCGCCGTTGATGCTCGTTCCCGGAATCCTGCCCGGAAGGAAAAATCCATACCTGCTTCGACACAACTGGTGGCAACAAGCGTCCAATTTTCTATTTTCTCGCGGAGCCGCTGTTTCACTCTGTTTACAATCAACTCCCTGTGCACCGGGGCAAGCGCTGTTGAAAGATGCAGTACGTTATAACCGGATTTGCGCATAGCTTGGGCAATTACTGCCGCCGTCTGAACTGTGTTGACAATCACAAGTCTCGGCCCTGGCTCCTTTTGGACAAACTCAACAACTCCTTGGCAATCCAAGGCAATAGCCTCTTTAGGTCGGCGTAGATAATTTATCCGTCGTTGTTCTGCCTGCTTCAATTTGTCACGCAAGGTCTCATCATCTACCAGATCAGGCACGTTGCCTAGGGATATACCATCACTGCATATGACGGTCTTGTACTCATCCAACTCCCAAAACCGTGGCAACGAACCACTTGCCAGTACAATATAGCCACCCCATTCACACGTGAACGTGTTGAGCCAGCGCCACATCTGCGGCCACAGATATGAAGGAATTGACGCATGCATCTCATCCACGAATATTGCTGAACCGGGCAATTCATGAAGTTTTCTCAGGCTGGCGGTATTGTGACTACCCAGTGTTTCAAAGAATTGAACGGCTGTTGTCACGATGATTGGCGCTTCCCACAACGTAGCAAGCTGACGAAGGTCTATATCTGAGAAATCGGCGCGATGGTGATGCTCAGCAACAATCGCTTCCGGGCGTTCCCCTTCCAGTACCAGCGCCTTGCGATAGATTTCTACTGACTGCGTGATAATGTTTGTATATGGAAGAACCACAATAATGTGCCTTAACTCAGGATTCCTTTCTGCGGCGACACGCAACAGATTAGCCATAATGGCCGTTGTCTTGCCGCTCCCAACTGGTGCATCGCATGCCCGGATAGAAGGATCAAGGGGTGCATTCCGACTTGCCTCGAACATTTGCCTTCTTAGCAGGTTTCTTTCCCGTTCTCGGTCTGATTCCCCCACCGGGAGTCCACTAACATATAGTTCCAGAGCCGCCAGCCGTTCTTTCCACCGTGGATCAACTCTCGGCAACTTAACCTCATTTCCATAATGACGAGCAGTGTCCCCATGATCGGCGTCCACAAGGCATGACAGAGCAATGCGACGGGTAAAGCCACATCGATGTAATTGCTGACTACTCACATTGTCGGCTCTGGCAAAACCTGCCTTCTCGTGGACAGTCAGATATTCATGAACATGGGCATCGACATGTTTGTCCACGGGGCATCCCCCAAGGGCAGGCGGCTGTCGTTCATCACGGAACAACCGCTTCTTGTTTGGTGGGCTTTCTTCACTCTTGCCAAAGAGCCCTGCATGATGAGCAGCCACAAGTACCGCCGATTCTTTCTGTTGAAGCTCCCACAATATTGCAACGCCAGCATCTTGATGGGCGACCGGTAACGGCTTGTTTGAGTCTTTTTGCAGTATCGCTTGATTTAAAACGTCTAGCTTCCCTAGATCGTGATACAACGCTGCGCATTCGAGCCATCCGATGAAAGCATCCTTATCGCCGGTATAGTAAGATAATGCATTTTTGGCATTGCGGCTCGCTTGATCACGAACATGAGATACGTGATCAAGATATGTTTGCCCTGGGATACCGTGACGTGGGCTGTGCGCTAACGGTTTATCACACACCTTGCTTTTCCTCCGTTTTAAAGCTGGCGCACCATTCCGGCAGTTCAACGCAAAGATCATATAAACGGTTATCTTTTAGGATGCCACGAAACTTGTTACTGCTATTGTTATTCCAAGTCTCTTTATTGGGAATATTATATTGCGAGGAAAGTGGGATACAGCTTACGGATGGTTTTTGATGATCTCCATCATTACGTCTTGGAGTCAATTTTTCAACAAACTCAAACTCAGAAAACGAACCCAACACACTATTGTGTTCGGCATACCAAGCGTGAAGTATTTCTATGACTCCATGACTGCGTGCAACGGATCTTGTATTGGCATAAGCGGGGCTGATCAGTCTCAGTAGCAGAGCGATGTCTTTAGATGTGCATCCACTCTTAATTGCCGCTGTTGGATTCACAAAGAACGGCATGCAATAAATGGCATGTTCAACATATCTACACGCCAAGGGGGCCATTCCTCTATCCTTTGACTCTTGTGCCGAAGCCATTTTTGTGTTTGTATCTCGATGAATGCGGATAGGCGATATAGAAACTCCAATCCCGAAGTGAGCAACACCCGTTCTGATGTACTTTCGTTCACTCGCTGTGTTGCGGTTTCTACCTTCAGGCGCATCCTCACCCTTTTCAAGAAAGGTGGCTCCGAAAACGCGTGCATCCCAATATTTGTTTGCAACCGCTTGATTGTTTTCGTCCTGACCTATCAACTCCACTACTTTACGCCATGCCTCTGCTGCGTCATTAACGTCCGTGAATCCCCGTTTCCTTGATTCAAGAATGCAGTATAGATCATCTTCTAGGCCCAGTTGCTCTTTCAACGTTAGCCAAACTTGTCCATCTTTCTCTTCAACTAAATCACGGAGTTTTCTTTTGAACGATACGCCTGAGATGTATCCTCGATTATCGTGGCTGCGCTGCCGTGGATCGCTTTCTCGGTCCGGGTCACCATTAGGGTTAACATTCTCCACAGCAATAACAAGCAATCCCATTGCTCGTTGAATAGCAATCGTATTTTGTGTTTTTGCTACACTCATCAGATTTCCTCCTTTTCTTTCTCGTTTTGGTCTTCCTTAGGTGGTGTCGCCAGAAACCCCAGAAGAAGCTGGGCTTTCATTAGATCATTGCTTTCGACAGGTAAGGTCAAACTGGCCAACCGCTCCGAGAGTGGTTCATACTGTCGTAACTTCTTACGGGCTTCGTTTACGGCAATCCGCCTCCGGTCATCATCCTTCCATTCTTGGGATACCTGCGTGGTCTTTGCCCAGCGAAGGTATTCCATCATACGTTCACTCAAGTCTGCCAGGGCACCTGTCGGATTATCCAAAGCCCTTCGCATAAGCGAAGTACCGATGAGCGATGTGGGCATCTCACCTTTCCGCACCACGATACAGTAATCCTTGTGCAATGTGTCGGCCAGTGCCAGAACTTGGCCAACAAGATACGGTGCATCTTTCATATACATCTCCTTTCTGGATTCCAGCACGTGCAATAGAATACCAAGCAGGGCAATTGCACGAAGTGCCGTTTCTCGTACATACGGTCTAAATTTCTCAATCTGTTCTTTTTCGCCTGAGTGCAGACTCGCGGCAATGCCAATCAGTAGCGGCCCAATCCTTTGAATTGTGATCCCCAGCAGATTTTTCGCGGTATGTTCCCATATTCCGGCACTGCGCAACATTACATCCAAAACCTGCCGAATGGCTGGGCCATTGAGTTTAAGTTCATCCATGCCGCCACGCACCCATTCAGAGGCGAGCAGTCGCACGACACGATCGGGGTATGGTGGACATGGTCGGGCTTGGATGGCTTTTTCACCCTTTCTTTCAGGCGGCAAGGGGATCGTAACTATTGGTAAATTGTCTCTCACTCCTCGTTGCCACCGCTCGGCAGCATCCAGCACTTCTTGCGGTGTTGGCGTAATGTGCATCAGAACTTGTTTCTTCTCCTTGTCGGCCTTACCAACCAATAAAATATGGAGGCGTGATTGGGGCCGTTGCTTGATGATGCCTTCCAATGCCCGACAAAGAGCCATTGCGTCATTTACGAATTGATCACGCTTTTCTCCTTCATCACACCCGAACGTATCTGCGGCTTCATCGCTGATAACGGGTTGTCCATCACAATAAACAAGCAATAAGTCTTTTTTTTCTTTTTTGTTTCGGCCGCTCCCTTCCCACTTACCGTTGGCAACCATGCGCCATGTCTTGCCCTTAAGACAGGCCTTCGTAAGTGCACTCAATCCAGCGGCTATATCAGCCGCTATCCATTTATCTATGGGGAATGACTTCGAAGCATCTTCCAAGTTGGCGGGATTTTTGAGGTACCGAAACTCGCAGGGTGTATCTTTATTTTTTGAAAACAACTTTGTTTCACCAAGCGCACCAAGGTTTGGTTCAGGGAACCGCCGCTTCAAAAGTTCTCCCGGCACACCTTGCAGTGCGCAAATTCCGTCCGGATCCGCCCTCTCATTAGACCGAAGGCTGCGACTCACATATAAACCCATCCTAGGATCAGCCACCAATACGGAGTAGTCCTGTTCCGCTATGTCAAGAATCAATGGTACCTCTGCCTTCGCTGCATTCTTTGGCGACTTTTTGTCTGGTGTTCCTACCAGAAGCCTCTCTGCAAGGGCAACATCCTGCAAGTGTCCCTGTTCCAGCCGGTCGATGAGTAAGCAACAAAAGTTGATAAGAAAATCTGATGGGGATATCGTTGGTTCGATGAAGCGTCTTAACATAAGGGGCAAGGCAATATAGCGATTGTCCGTCTTAGAAAAGATAGCCAACCATTCGTTGGCCTTGACTCGCAAGCGCATCCATGTTTGTTCATCTTTCTTCGGCAACTGAAGGCTTCTCCTCTCGATTGCCTCCCGCAGCAATTTTAGCCGTTCACCCTGTTCACTTTTTTTTAGTCCGCTAAGTTGTCTTCTCAGAATGTCATCAGTTGGGATTTCCAGAAGTGCATGCTGCATCTTAATGATCGGGAAAGCATTCTTTTTACCTTCGCGGTGATACCATAACTTTCCCATTGCTTCCCCTTCCACTTCTTCCACAAGCTGGGGAAGACCATTGTTTCCAAGGCCAACTCGATATCCCGGATTCTTACCCGGATGTTTTACATCTGAATGCTCTTCCGGGGGTACTTCAAATCCGACTTCATAGAGACTGCGTAACAAATCATACCCTTCACTCAGCATAACGTACCCTCTCCGGTGGCCTCTCATACTCATATGACATCACACCATCCACGATCCATCTCTCCCCAAAGCATGGTTTATATTGTTGATGGTCCCACATTGAGATGAGCATGGCCGGGATGTGTATCTCCCCTGTTGAAATTGGCCTTATTTTCTGGCCAAATTCATCTTGTTCTCGAAAAGGGCCAAAGTAGTTTGGAACAAATTCTTTCCATCCCAGACATGGTGCATAGAAAGTACAACCTCGCTCTAGTCTTTCATTAAACAACTGTTTAAACAACGGACGCCAATCCTGACCACGGCGGCGGCGTAACTGAGGACCCCTGTTTCCGCGAGTGCTCATCTGCTTCATGTGAATCTCTGCATGGATGCGGTAACACACATCCACGAGGATGGTGGCTATGAACTGATAGCTGTTTTTTCCATTAACGTCTTTTCCTTTGCGAAGAGGGCCGCCATAATTAGTGACATACCGTTCAAACCGAATTGGCTTGCAGATTTCAACCAGCTTTGGCTGTACGTACATATGCGCTCTTCGCAAGACAGCTTCAAACATTCCTTTCGCGGCAGAAGCTGTCGGCACAGGATAAGAAATAGGTGTAGCGCCTGTATCCGGTCGCGCGAACATCGCAGCCGGTCCCGCTATTTCAAAGGCAACTTCAAACTCCTTCATACTTAACACCTCCTTTCTGATTTATTTCTTTAAAGTTAAGTATCGTATCCAGACACTGCACATCGGCAGATTATTTACTGAATGTCCCGTATGCTTTTACAATTAGGGTTTTTAATTGCCCGTCATTTTACAACTTAAAAAACACAATGCAAGAATATTGGAAATAAATAATGGAAATAAATGGGATAAATCAGGATAAAACGGTTAACGATTCGCGTATATGGACAATGTTCATGCCCCTATTTCCCGTATCGACGGCCAGATAAGATCGTAGTGGGCATTACGGCCACTGCCGGGGAGAAGCTGCAAAATATCCCTGGCCGTGAGATCGGTAATCTCAAGAAACGCCTTCAAGTAGGACTATGTTGCCCAGCAAACGGACTGTCTCCTGCAAGTCACGTATTTTGCTCTGCTGCACCTTTAATCGTTTTTCGTTTATGGTATAACCATCCACCAGATGCCGACGCAAGACATTGGTTGCCCAAATGCGAAACTGTGTGGCACGTTTAGAATTAACGCGATATCCAACCGACAAAATAACATCAAGGTTAAAAATGTTCATTTGGCGTGTTTTCCCATCAGCCGCAACCTGTGCAATTTTTGCACAGGTTGCTTTCTCGGACAATTCACCAGTTTTGTAAATATTACCTATGTGCTTGACAATAACAGTTCTATCAACATCAAATATCCCGGCAATTAAATGCGCATCCAGCCAAACCGTATTTTGCTCAAGCGTCACTTTTATTTCCGGCCCTGTTGGTGATCTGTAAATTTCAATCTCGCCTTTATGGAATTCTTTATTTTTCATATGGCTTCCTTTCATTCCAACACGCTGTAGTCATGTAATAGAGTTATTTACCGGATTTCGCATGCAATATTTGCTTTATCATTTTTCGATTCTGCACCCTTCCTCCCCGCAACATGTAAGATCAGAAAAATTATTTTCAGTTCTTCCCGCTATAAAAACGCGCCCAATTCTTTCAAACATTCACTGATGCCCAGAACCCGTGCTCCGCTTGCAATCGGGTAGCCGGAATCGGTCATCGGGCAGACAACCCAGGTGCGTTCCGGTTTCAGCACTCTGATTGTA
>CAZRMB010000107.1:1240-7717 GCA_964600925.1 uncultured Syntrophomonas sp. | reverse complement strand
GGGTTTCGACTACGACCGGATCACTTTTCTCCTGTAAACTGCCGTGGTTATAAACCTTTAAAAGTCTCGATTTGTAAAGCGAATGTAAATCGATGATCATGCACTCCTTTGAACTGTTAACACTTCGTTGCCAACCAGAGCGTTTTGTTATTCCCAAATCGATTAAGGTTATTAAATTGCAAAAAGCGGGAGATGATCCCGCTTTTTGCAGTATTGATTTAAATGTAAATTATTTGGAGAGTCTCAGGGTATCTCTGGCAATAACCAATTCTTCATTGGTCGGAATTACAAGTATTCTCACTCTGGAATCTTCCGTAGCCACATCTACTTCCTTGCCTCTTACCTTGTTCTTTTCATTGTCCATCTTGATACCCAGATAATCCATATCCTTACAGATGGCTTCACGTACGTCATAACCGTTTTCACCAACACCAGCGGTAAAGACAATGCAGTCACAGCCGTTCAATTTAGCCATGTAATTGCCGATATAGCCTTTGACCTGGTTGTAATATACCTGGAGAGCGATCTTGGCTCTTTCATTGCCAGAATTGGCAGCTTCCAGTACGTCGCGCAGGTCGTTGGAAACACCGGACAGACCCAGCATACCGGATTTCTTGTTAAAATAGTTGTTGGCTTCAGCAGTATCCATACCCAGTTTGTCCATCAGGAACCAAACGATAGCGGGATCGATATCGCCGGAGCGGGTACCCATGACCAGACCTTCCAACGGAGTGAATCCCATAGTGGTGTCGATTACTTTGCCATCCTTGATGGCTGCCATGCTGCCGCCATTGCCCAGGTGGCAGGTAACGATTTTGCAGTCTTCGTATTTTTTGCCCAGCATTTCTGCTGCACGGTGGGATACATAAAAATGGGATGTGCCGTGGAAACCGTATCTGCGAACTTTGTATTTCTCATATACATCGTAAGGCAGAGCGTATAAATAATTCTCAGCTTGCATGGTCTGATGGAATGCGGTGTCAAATACAGCCACATGCGGTACATTGGGCATTAATTCCTGGCAGGCTTCGATGCCCATAAGGTTCGGGGGATTGTGCAGCGGTGCAATCTCAAAGCAGTCCTTGATAACTTTCTTGACTGCATCGTCGATCACAACAGAATCAGCAAATCCTTCGCCGCCATGCACAACACGGTGTCCTACCGCGCCAATCTCTGCCATGTCTGAGATTACACCGTATTCGCTGTTGATCAGAACTTCCAGAACCAGTTTCATCCCCGCAGTATGATCGGGCAGATCCTTTTTAATGATAACTTCATCTTTACCGGTCGGCTTGTGTTCCAGTGTCGTTCCCGGAATACCTACTCTGTCGACCAGGCCCTTGGCCAGAACAGATTCGTCTTCCATATTGAATACCTGATACTTGATTGATGAACTCCCGGCATTTACAACTAATACCTTCATTAATGCTTTTCCTCCTCGTTATATATATATTCGTTTGAAAGTGATGACTTAGGCTTGCATTACTACCATGGCCACTGTATTGATAACATCTTCTACACTGCAGCCTCTGGACAGATCGTTGACCGGTTTGGCCATACCCTGGAGGATAGGACCAATGGCTTCGGCTTTGGCAAGTCTCTGAACCAGTTTATATCCAATATTGCCGGCTTGCAGATCCGGGAAGACCAATACATTACACTGTCCTGCCACCAGACTGCCCGGCGCTTTGGATGAACCAACCTTGGGAACCATGGCCGCGTCAGCCTGCAGTTCACCATCAACAGCCAGTTCGGGGAATCTTTCCTTGGCAATCTTGGTCGCTTCAATAACTTTGTCGACTACTTCGTGGTCAGCACTGCCTTTGGTGGAGAAAGACAGCATCCCGACTTTGGGTTCCTTTATCCCGCAGAGATTAATGGCGGTCTGGGAAGAAGTCTTGGCAAACTCAGCCAATTGAGCAGCGGTCGGCATGGGAGTTACTGCGCAGTCAGCAAAAACGAAGATTCCTTGGTCACCAAATTCACAATTGGGCACGATCATAATAAATGAGCCGGAAACAGCAGAAATTCCCGGTGCGGTTTTGATGATCTGCAGAGCAGGTCTTAATACATTGCCGGTCGTGTTTTCAGCTCCGGCAACTTCTCCGTCAGCCTTGCCCATTTGTACCATCATGGATGCAAAGAAAAGCGGATCCTGCATGGTTGCTTTGGCTTTATCCAGGTCGACGCCTTTGCTCTTGCGCATTTCATAGAAAGCCTGGACAAAATCATCAAAGAAAGCTGCTTTGACCGGGTCAATTATGACTGCACCGGAGATATCCGCACCAACCTTGCTGGCGGCAGCTTTGACTTCGCTTTCATTGCCCAAAAGGATCGGATTGGCTATCTTGCCGTCACAAATACCCTTGACGGCCAGCAGCGTTCTCTCCTCTGTACCTTCAGGCAGAACTACTGTTTTACCCTTTTTGGAAGCTTTTTCTTTAATCTCGGCTAATAAACTCATTCTTCATCCTCCCTACTAATACCGTTCGTTTTTGGAATACTTCAGATAAAATTTTACCATAAAGCCTTTGATAAATGAATTTATAAGTGGTAAATTTATGAAACACCATGGTATCACCGGAGCAACCTGTTACCACTGATCGAATCTGCTCTGCTGATCATAAAATACAGATCCATCACTTACCATAAGAGCTTTATTGCTTTGTTGTTGCAGACCATAATCTATTAAGGGGTATTCACATGACTGCTTTAGGCATAATCGCTGAGTTTAATCCTTTTCATAACGGACACTTGCACCTGATACAGGAAGCCAAAAAAGCTTTTCCCGGTGCACCAGTCATTTGTGTTATGAGCGGCAATTTCCTGCAGCGGGGTGAGGCTGCCTGGTGCAGCAAATGGTCACGGTCTGCCATGGCGCTCCATGCTGGAGCAGATCTGATAATCGAACTTCCGGTTTGCTTTGCAGTCCGCAGTGCCTATTATTTTGCCCGCGGCGCGATCCAATTGCTGGAGCGGACCGGGGTAGTTTCTCATCTTGTCTTTGGCAGTGAGAGCGGCAATCTGGATGAACTGCAGAACATATCTGCTATTATTTGCAATGAAAGCCCCGAATATCAGGAAATACTGAAAGAATACCTTTCCCGGGGAAACAGTTTTGCCCGGGCCCGTTCTCTGACGCTTCAGAAAACAATTGATGATCCCAATTTGAACGAATTGCTGCTGCAGCCCAACAATATCCTGGCACTTGAATACCTGCATGTACTGAACGATCTTAAATCTCCGATTACAGCGCTTACCTTCCCGCGTCTGGGAGCAGGCTATCACAGCGATGATCTTTCTGCCCTGGCCAGTGCCAGCGCCATTCGTGCGGCTTTGGCAAAAGAGCAGAACCTGACCGAAATTGCCCCCTCAGTCCCCCCTTATACGCTGCGAATAATGGCCGAGGAGATATCCAGGGGCCAAGCGCCAATCAAAACGGAAACACTGGAACAGAGTATCCTGCTCAAATTGCGTCTGTCATCCGCATCAGAATTGGCAGATATTTATGAAATCGGTGAAGGCTTGGAAAATCGCATTATTAAAGCTGCCGGACAGTCCGGCAACCTTGATGAACTGAAACATAAAATCAAGTCCAAACGCTATTCGTTGAGCCGTATCAACCGAATTCTTTTATATTGTCTGTGGGATCTTCGAAAAAATCAGATAGCTTGCTATGACGAATGCGGTCCACAATATCTGCATATTTTAGGATTTTCGCCATCGGGACAGAAAATCCTGCAAGAAATTAAATCGCTGTCATTTTTACCTATTTTTTCACGCGGCAGCCAAATAAAAAAGGCCTGTTATGATCATAACAAGCCTTTGCTGCAGGAAATGCTGGATCTTGATCGACGCACTACTGATATTTATTCTCTGTTGCATCCCGACCCCTCAACCCGCAGGAGCGGCCTGGATTTCACCACTTCTCCGGTCAGGATTTAAAATCACTTATCACTTGCTTTATTTCTTTGACCTTATCGAGCGTTGCTGCTCTCCCCAGAGCAATTATTTCCTTGGTGCTTTCAAAATCCCGGGTGGTAAAATTACCCACAGCCGGCTGGATCAAAATATCTGCCTGTGATTCGCTCAGATTGAAATGCAGCTTTTGCATGATATCGAGTGAAGTCATGATGACATCGATGGTGTTTTTGATGATAACTTTTTTGTCCGGCCCAAAAGTTACGTCGACTGCAATAATTATATCTGCCCCCCGGTCCCGTGCAACTTCGACCGGCAATCGATCAATAACCGCGCCATCCACCAACACCATATCATCTTTAAGCACCGGGGTGAATACCCCGGGGATGGAAATACTGGCCCGGACAGCTTCAGTAACCGGTCCCTGATCCAATATCACCCGTTGCCCTGATATCAAATCAGTAGCTACCGCAATAACCGGAAGATCCAATTGATCAAAATTTTTGTTTTTGGTCAGCAAGGCTAAAAAACTGTCGACTCTTTTACCGGCTACAAAACCAAAGCGCGGCACCTGAACGTCCAGCATCATATTGGTATTCATGCTGTCCAGCATCTTCTCCAACATATAAAGATCTGCCCCGCTGGCATAGATTGCTCCTACCATGGCCCCCATGCTGCTGCCGACAATAAAATCATAACCTATCTCTTCCTCTTTCAAAACCTGCAGCACACCAATATGAGCCAGACCGCGTGCGCTGCCTGCTCCAAGCACCAGTCCGACTACCGGTTTCCTTTTTTCCATGTGTAAATTGCCTCCTGATTCTAAGAGACCAACTTCTCTTCATATATATAAGGTAAAACTTGATAGGAGTATGGATCGGTGAACAATCTCGCTTTACCTTTTTATACCATTATAATACTATTAAGCGCATTTTTTATGATAATAAATCCCCGGGAGACAGTGCAGGCTGCTTCCCAGGGACTGTTATTGTGGTACTCAATCGTACTCCCGGCACTGCTGCCCTTCTTTATTGTAGCCGAATTATTGGTAAAAATTCGTTTTGTTAATTTTTTAGGCATTCTGATGGAACCTGTTATGCGTCCCATTTTCCGGTTGCCGGGCTGCAGTTCCCTGGTTCTGGTGATGGGATTTACCTCAGGGTTCCCGGTCGGAGCAGTGTTGACCAAAACATTATATGATCAGCAGCAGCTCACTGCTGAAGAAGCAGAAAGATTACTGGTTTTCACCAACAATGCCAGTCCGCTTTTTATTCTTGGAGCTGTGGGTATCGGAATGTTAGGCAACCCGGCCGCAGGGTATCTGCTGGCATTCTCCCAATATCTTTCCAATTTACTGCTGGGCATTTTTTTAAGATTCAGAGCGGTTCGTCAGGCTCAGCGAACCCCGGCAAATTCCGCCGATTTGAAAACTGCCTGCCAGACAATGCTTCCCCGTCATAATGAACGACCGGGAATTGCCAATCTTCTTGGGGAAGCCATTCGCAATAGTCTGGGCAATGTTATGGCGGTAGGAGGGTTTATCATCGTCTTTTCAGTACTTACCCGTATGCTGAGCCAGTGGGGCGTCGTCGATGTTATGGCGGGATTGCTTTTCCAACTGCTGAAGATGTTTGCACTGGATTATTCCCAGGTATATGGTCTATGCATGGGCATCTTTGAAATGACGCTGGGGGCAAAAACTGCGGTCGCCAATGCATCAAGCAGCAGTCTGACGGTTTTAATGGTACTGAGTGCCATCCTTGCTTTTAGCGGTATTTCTGTGATCGCACAGGTGATGAGCATCATGGCCGGCACACCGATCCGTTTATCTTTTTATCTGCTGTGCCGATTGGTGCAGGTCATCATAGCATGTGTCATAACCCTTCTGGCTTTTCATCTGACCCTGCTGACCGGAATTGCCAGTATCAGCGTACAGGCAATTCCATTCTATAAAGTATTGTATGCATTTGATGCCTGGACCTGGGCACTCAAATCAATGTTGTCAGCTTTTATAATCATCATCGTTTTGCTGTTAATAGCTTTTTGCCAGAAGATCAATAATCATTATTGCGCAAACCGTCTCTGATATCATCCCGACCTTGAAGTACTGTCTCCAGGCCTTTGCGCAAAACGATTTCCATGTGGGATAAAACGCCGTCCGCATACTCATTGGCATCTCTGCGTATCTGCGCAGCGATCTCTTCGCTTTGGTGAATAATTTCGTCTGCAGCCCCCCGGGCACTTCTGGTGATTTCGTTGTCGTCCACCAGCAGAGCAACATGGCTTTTGGAATGTTCCAGATACTTGTCTGCCTCAGCACAAGCATCACTGACGATTCTTTCCTTCTCCGCCATGATCAATTTGGCAGTTTCCAGTTCTTCCGGAAGGATTGCTCTGATACGATCCACCCGGTCCAGAAAGCGGCTGGTTTCAACAATGGATTTTCCACCCGTCATGGGAACTTTACGGCTGCCTTTCAATAAAATTTCCAGTTCATCTAAAATCCTGAATATCTCCATCATTGTTTTGATCCTCCTCTATCCAACGGTAATAGTG
>CAZRMB010000107.1:0-1140 GCA_964600925.1 uncultured Syntrophomonas sp. | reverse complement strand
GCTTCTTTGATCATGTCAGTAATGGGACGGGTGTGCAAACCACTTGGAGCTTTAAGTCTTTTCCCTCGAGCATTTCCAGCAATTACTCGCAAATTGTTTCTCCTTTGTCAATTTCTATCCCAGTATAAAATTCCCTTCTTTTAAAAAAACTTAATTAAATTTTTTAAAAATTTTTTTGTCATTAATGTATATTATAGCTAACTTCGGCAATGATATAAGTACCGGAATAAAAAAAACCGGTAAACAAACCCTCCCCAACAACTTTACAAAATTCTCCTCTCCCCAAAATGGCGACGTAAGTCGCCATTTTATTGTTAAACAACAAGGTTCCGAACCCGCAAACAATCTTTGATTGCGTCAGCGGGTGGGGTTCTCATTTTTAGCAAGAATTCAAATTCTGAATATTATTACCAGCTTAGGATGATAATAATGCTCAAAAGGAGGTAATGTCCCAATGAATGAATTTTTACAGCAATTCAATCTTTATGTAGATCTGGCTGTAGAAGCACGCGACCTTGTTCGCGGTGATACAGGCCGAGAAATCCAGGGCGTAGAAGAACAAGTAGAGCAAATGGAACAGATCAAAATCACCACCATCACCATTAAAGATCCGCAAGCGGTTCCAATTATGGGAAAACCGCTGGGAACTTATGTCACGATCGAATCGCCACCATTAAAAATCAATGATCCTTTTGTCAAAGATGAAATTATTAATGCCATGAGCAAAAGTATGACGACCTTGCTGAACAACCGTCTGCAGCCCAAGGACACAGTACTGCTTGTAGGGCTTGGCAACTGGCGGGCTACAGCTGATGCCCTGGGACCTAAATTCATAGAATATAGTCCAATTACCCGGCAATATTCTCAGCACGCACCGGAAGCACTGGTTGAAGGCATGCGACCGGTTTCAGGTATTGCCCCGGGAGTCTTGGGAATTACTGGGTTGGAAACCTTTGAGGTGATAAAAGGCGTGGTCGATAATGTAAAACCGGCTGCGCTGGTGGTAGTGGATGCGCTGGCAGCACAAAATGTAGAGCGTATCGGCAACACCATTCAGATGTCCAACACCGGTATCCAGCCAGGAGGTGGGGTTGGCAACGCCCGTCATGCTCTGACAGAGCAGGAACTGGGCATTCCTGT
>CAZRMB010000106.1:4795-7726 GCA_964600925.1 uncultured Syntrophomonas sp. | reverse complement strand
GAGAAACACAAATCCCCAGAAGAGCATAAAATGCATCCATCCGGACAAAGGTTTTCTCAACACTTGCAACTGTCCCAAACTATTTACCAGCCATGAAATGATACGTTTTCCAATCTGATCATTACGATGTTCCTCGCCCTTGGCCAGCCGCCACACTTTATACCGCTGATAGAAGCCGTAGAGGAAAAATCCGATGGGAACAAACATTATAATGTAGATCAGCCACTCATACGGGATGTTGGCTCCGACCACCCGCATCGGTATACGATAGCCGCCTTCCAGGGGTTCAAATCCAAATATCATAATTTACCTCCACTTTCCATAATTAAATGCAAATTTTCAGATTATGAAAACATGTCAATTCTTACATTTGAATCGTGCTTTATTGGTAATTTGCCTCAATCGCTTCGGGTTTATTCTTGATTGTCCATATCATAGGAAATAAAGCAGCATTGGCAGCAAAAAGCCATAATAAACCCCGTTGCCTGTTATCCTGGCAACGGGGTTGACTTCATTCAAATTAAATTTCCCTGTTCATTTTTTATCATTGGCAGTACGATCAGGTGGTTTAATATCAATGTTTTTGTTGATGTCATAAAACTCAGCTTCAATGGTAAGATGCGTTTTATCATTGCGTTGGTTAATGGCAGTCAGCACTGCCTTTTTGATAATATGGTTGTGATAGTCGATCCAAAATTGATAATCAAAATTACTCCACAGACTTTCCATAAGCTGATTTTGAAAGGATGGTTTACATCCAATCACCAGACATTCCACACCATCTACTTTGGAAAACCCTATTTTTTTGATTCCCTGCACAGATTTAAACTGAAAATTGGAGAGCGGGTTTAATTCCGATATAAGCAGTTCTCCTGAATTGCTGGTACCGCTTTCAATAACCAGCCACTTTTTTGAAAAAGAATCAAAATTATAAATGGTACGATCAATATAATAGATATCAATTGGTGTGTTGACCATCTCCCCCTTTATATGCGTATTACCTTTGAAGGTCTCACCTTCGACCCTGCTTATCACCTCCTCCCGACCATCAACAGTAAATCCGGATTGCAGTCGATATCGAAAACTATCGAGCCCAGGCATTGTTTTCAAAACCTGTTGCAGCTCGATATCAGGTTGCAGTTTTGATTTTTCATAATAATCCATGATTTTTTCGGCACTAACAAGCAGAGCAAGTAGTAAGACGGCGATGATAAGTATCGCCCCATAAAATTTCTTTATACTCCTCACTCCTTTCGTACTTTTTTCCATACATAACAACTTACTTTGCAGAAATATATAATTAAAGGGTTCTTGCTTATAGCAATAAGTTATTACATTCTTATTAAAATGCGTTAAATTATATGACGTTTTGTAAAAACAGAAATAAATCCCAAAACAGTAAAGTATACAGTATTCCGTATTTTATATTCTTTACTATGTATACTTCATTCTGATATAATTTGCACCGTAATTAAAAAGCAAGGAGGAAATGGTGTGTTTACCAATTACAATGAAGTAATGGATTACTGCGCAGAAAATTCGATCCAGATGATCGATTTCAAAATGATCGACTTACTGGGCAGATGGCGTCATCTGAGTATTCCTACGGCAAGATTTAAACCGGATACTCTTATCTACGGCATCGGATTTGATGGTTCCAATTATGGGTTTGCACCGGTAGAAAACAGTGATATGGTATTCATCCCTGATGTCAGCACTGCAGTGAATGAGCCTTTTACCGACGTTGCAACTCTTAGTATGATTGGTGACGTCTTCGTCATTACTCATCCGGAAAATAAACGTTTTGAGCAGGATCCCCGTTCCATTGCCTATAAAGCTGAAGAATATATGAAGTCGACCGGCATAGCGGATGAAATGAGAATCGGTCCGGAATTCGAATTCCATGTTTTTGACCATGTCAGCTATGAGTGCAAACCAAACAGTACCGGTTTTACGATTGATGCTGATCAGGCCACGTGGAACAGCGGCGACAATGAATTTCAGAATCTGGGTTACAAAATCCCTCATAAGGGCGGTTACCACATTGCTCCTCCTCAGGATATTCTGTATGATTTAAGATCCCGTATGTGTGTTCTGATGGAAGAGAACGATATCCCGGTCAAATATCATCATCATGAAGTTGGCGGCCCCGGGCAGATCGAAATCGAAGTCGAATTTGCCGGTATGCGGGAAATGGCTGACAAAACCATGCTGACCAAATATTTAATAAAAAATTTGGCCTTCCAGGAAGGGAAAACCGTTACTTTTATGCCCAAGCCTCTATATGCAGAAGCTGGCAACGGTCTGCATGTACACATGCATCTGTTTAAAGATGGGGAACCTTTATTCTATGATGAAAATGGCTACTCCCAGTTAAGTCAGACAGCTTTGCATTTTATCGGCGGATTGTTAAAACATGCACCGGCAGTGCTTGCTTTCACCAATCCCAGTACCAATTCATACAAAAGGCTGGTACCCGGTTATGAAGCCCCGGTAAATCTCTGTTTTGCAACTGCCAATCGCAGTGCGGTAATCAGAGTTCCGGCTTATGCCAAAAGTCCTTATCAAAAACGCTTTGAGTTCCGTTCATCGGATGCCACCTGCAACCCCTATCTGGGTTTTTCTGCCATCCTGATGGCAGGTCTGGACGGAATAAAAAATAAAATTGATCCCACAGTTGAAGGTTTTGGCCCATATGACGTCAATCTTTATAATCTGCCTAAAGAAGAGCAGGCCAAGATTAAATCCCTCCCCAAATCACTGGACGAGGCACTGGATGCCCTGGAAAAAGATTATGACTTTTTGCTGGCAGGAGATGTCTTCCCGAAACGTTTAATTGATATCTGGATCGAAAACAAACGCAAGGAAGCCCGTAAAGTAAATGAAATTCCACATCCGATGGAATTTGAACTTTATTACGATTTATAAAAA
>CAZRMB010000106.1:3458-4695 GCA_964600925.1 uncultured Syntrophomonas sp. | reverse complement strand
ATTACATCATGCCGCCCATTCCGCCCATGCCACCCATTCCGCCCATGCCGCCCATGGCTGCATTTTCATTGGGGTTGGGTTTCTCGGATACGATTGCTTCAGTAGTCAGTACCATGGCTGCGATGCTGGCAGCATTCTGGATGGCTGAACGGGTAACCTTAGCCGGGTCGATGATTCCGGCTGCAATCATGTTCTCATAAACATTGGTCAGTGCATTGAAGCCGATCCCATGTTCTGCCGCTTTCACTTTCTCAACTACTACAGAACCTTCCACACCGGCATTGTTGGCAATCTGACGGAGCGGTTCTTCCATGGCTTTCTTAACCAGTTTTACACCGGTCATTTCGTCGCCTTCAGCCTGCACTTCTTCGATCGCAACGATGGCATTGATCAGTGCAGTTCCGCCGCCGGATACAATACCTTCTTCAACCGCTGCCTTGGTTGCAGCCAGAGCGTCTTCGATGCGATGTTTCTTTTCTTTCAGTTCAGTCTCGGTCGCTGCACCAACTTGGATTACAGCTACGCCGCCTGATAATTTGGCCATTCTTTCCTGCAGTTTTTCTTTATCATATTCGGATTCGGTTTCTTCCAGCTGTTTCTTAATAACGGAGATGCGGCCTTTGACATCAGCTTCGGTACCGTCACCATCAACAATGATGGTTTCTTCTTTCTTGACAACGATTTTGGCTGCTTTACCGAGCATGGAAAGATCAACATTTTCCATCTTGCTGCCGGTCTCTTCAGAGACTACTCTGCCGTTGGTCAGGATCGCAAGATCTTCCAGCATGGCTTTTCTTCTTTCGCCGAACGCCGGAGCTTTAACAGCTACGCAAGTGAAAGTGCCTCTGAGTTTGTTGACAACCAATGTAGCCAGGGCTTCCCCTTCGATTTCTTCTGCAATGATTAACAAAGCTTTGCCGGTCTGAACAACTTTCTCCAGCACAGGCAGTATTTCACTGATCGCGGATATTTTTTTGTCAGTGATCAGAACGAAAGGATTTTCCAAAACTGCTTGCATCTTCTCTGAATCAGTTACCATATAAGGTGAAATATAACCGCGGTCAAAACTCATACCTTCAACAACTTCCAGTTGAGTTCCCATGGTTTGTGATTCTTCTACCGTGATAACACCATCGCGGCCAACTTTTTCCATGGCGTCGGCAATCAGATTGCCAATTTCAGGATCGCTGGCGGAGATCGATGCTACCTGGGCAATTGATTCCTTGGTTTCAACCGG
>CAZRMB010000106.1:0-3358 GCA_964600925.1 uncultured Syntrophomonas sp. | reverse complement strand
AGCGTAACTTTAACCGTATTAGCCAGCGTATCTACGCCTTTTTCCAGAGATCTTCTGGCAGCTTCGCCAAATTTAATTTCCTTGGATATCATCTATGTAGCCTCCTTGTAAATTCAAATTTAATTAAACTAATTTTGCCAGTATATCTCTTTCGGCAGAAAGAATCATATATTCTTCTCCTTCTACCTTGATTTCCATACCGCCATATTTTGAGAATATAACTTTGTCACCCACCGCCAGATCAATGGGTATTCTTTCTCCCTTATCATTCAATGCGCCGGGACCTACAGCCAGGATTTCTGCTTCCTGGGGTTTTTCTTTTGCTGTGTCAGGCACATACAGCCCACTTTTGGTTTTTTCTTCTTTCACTTCAGCAACTTTGACTACCACACGGTCTCCCATTGGTTGAATATTCACGGGTATACCTCCTTAATAATTTGTTGTTAGCACTCATTAATCGCGAGTGCTAATATTATTTAATAATAATAGGCAACATCTGTCAAGTATACAAATTAAAAAAACTCTCCAAATCTGCCCAATATCAACGATTAATAGTGTAACCGGTTAATTTCTTTTTATACCATTCATTTTCTGTTTTTCTAGTTTTTAACCCTGCCCGCATTCTGCTGCCGACCCGATCAAAATATCAAGTCCATGATCCAAAGCCGGAATGATAGCCTCGAGTGATTCGCGCACTCCCTTCACACTGCCGGGCAAATTTATAATGAGTGTATTTCCTCTGATGCCGGCCACTGCACGTGACAACATGGCCTTGGGCGTGTTCTGCAAACCAAAATAACGTATGGCTTCAGGTATTCCGGGAACAAGTTTTTCGATTATACTCAAAGTCGCTTCCGGGGTAACATCTCGCCGGGAAAATCCGGTTCCGCCCGAAGTAAGCAGCAGATCCAGTTTAAGCTGATCACATGCCTGGATCAGCTTTTCTTTTATAAGCTCCTCTTCATCAGGAATCATTTCATAATATATAAACTCGCAGCCTAATCCGGATAATATTTTTTTTATTTCCAGACCACTAAGATCTTCCCGTTCGCCTCGCGAGCCTTTATCACTCAAGATCAAAATACCGGTTTTATACATTTGGCAGCACCTCTACCTTGTCTCCCTTTTTAATATGGCCTCCGGCAATTACTCTGCAGAACAATCCTTCGTAAGGAAGCAATGTAACTCCCAATGTTCGGGTGACGACGCTGGGATGATCTTCCTTTCCTATCTGACTCACTTCCAGAACTGCATCATTGCCAATTTTAAGCTGGCCTCCTATACCAACAGAAGAAAGAGCCAAGCCTTCGATCAATAAATTCTCCGCAAACTGGCCGGGGCCGATTTGCATATTTTTTTCTTGATTAACCGTTTTAACACTTTCCCATGCAAGACAGGTTACTTGACGGCCCCAGTCGCCTGCATGGCCGTCATTTTCAATACCAAAATCTTTAATAAGCTGAGCTTCGGCTACCTCATGTTTCAGTTGGCCGCGCTCAGCCGCAATACAAATCGAATATAAACGGCCTTCCGGCAATTAACTCAACTCCTTTATGTTTTTATAATTGCTTTTCATTTTTTAAATGACCACTTTTACCACCGGACTTCTCAATTAACCTGATATCAGTAATTTCCATCCAGCGGTCAACCGCTTTGCACATATCATAAATAGTCAAGGCCGCAATGCTTACAGCTGCGAGGGCTTCCATTTCAACTCCGGTTTTGCCTGTAGTTTTAACCTGCGATGTAATGACTATGCTTGCCTTGCTTTCATCCAGGCTGAAATCCAAATCCACTCCGCTTAAGGAGAGCGGATGACACATGGGGATGATCTGGGAAGTCTGCTTGGCTCCCATAATTCCTGCTACCTGAGCTACCGCTAAAACATCACCTTTTTTTATGGCACCTTCCCGAATCATGAACAGCGTATCCGGTTGCATGCAAACCACTGCCTGCGCCCGGGCCAGACGAACCGTATCTTCTTTTTCGCTGACATCCACCATCCGGGCATATCCCTTTTCATTGATATGGCTTAAGCTCATGCCCTTATCCTCCGATCTGATACATCTTGCGCCGGTTGTCTTCTCCCCATCCGCTTTGCATATGATGTTGCATGGGTTTTGCATCAAGTGTAGCGATAAACAGTTGTCTGAGCTCTTCATCATCAGAGCTGCGCTTAAGAGCAGGTTTCAAATCGGTTTCTCCCTGTTCATACAAACAGGCTCTCAATTTCCCTTCCGCTGTCATCCTGATGCGATTACAGCGCGCACAAAAATGATTGCTCATGGGAGAAATAAATCCCACCGAGCCTGTTCCTCCATCTATTTTAAAATAACTGGCTGGACCACTGCCTTCGATCTTGGAAGGCTCCAGGACATATTTTTGTTCGATACGTTGCTTTATTTCCTGACTGGTCATAAGCCGGTCTTTTTTCCAAAACAGCAGGTCTCCAATGGGCATAAACTCAATGAACCTTATATGCAGGGGATATTTGAAAGCCATATCAACAAAATCCATTATTTCATCATCGTTAAATCCTTTTATGATCACCGTATTTATTTTTATAGGATGAAGTTCCAACGCCAATGCTTTTTCGATACTGTCCAGCACTACAGACAAGTCTCCTGATCTGGTTATATAGCGATACTTCTCTGCGACCATTGAATCCAGGCTGAAGTTTACTCTCTTTAATCCGGCAGCTCTTAACTCATGGGCCTGGGGAGCAAATAAAATCCCGTTGGTTGTCAGCGCAATGTCGTCGATTTCTTTAATGTCATTTATATAGTGTACCAATTGGCTGATGTTCCTGCGCACCAGAGGCTCCCCTCCGGTAAGTCTTATTTTCCGGATACCGATAGAAGCCCCTACTCTAACCAAACGGGCAATTTCTTCAAGGGAAAGGATATCTTTATGTCCTACATGGCTTATTCCGTTTTCAGGCATACAATACTGACAGCGCAGATTACAGCGATCCGTCACGGATATACGCAAATAATTAATTTCTCTTCCTTGTCCGTCCAACATATATATTCCCTCCCTCCACCATGGAAAAGTGTTGGGCGCGTTAATTTATTTAAGGCAGCTTAAAAACAGCCTAATTCACATGCGTTGATTCTTATTCCTGCTTCATCACAGGCTTTCCCGACTTCTCTGTACTCAAGCTTATATTTTTCCGCCAGTTGGCGTGCATCAGCACAGTTGATTCTACCCTCGCGAGCAAGTTCTTTGATTTTTTCAATGACTTCCTTGGTTTCCATCATATATTCCCCCTTAAAACTGCAGTCTTGAGCAAAGTTCGAAGTTTTTCTGCAAAATGCAAACAGGCTTGTTCATGCCTCATTATATACCAATTAAGACT
>CAZRMB010000105.1:0-8077 GCA_964600925.1 uncultured Syntrophomonas sp. | reverse complement strand
GGTTTGGCGAGTTCGGCGGCTCGGAGACGGGAAGAGGCTTTTTCATGGCCGACTATTATAGTGGCGACATCTTTTAAATTCTTCGAAATGCAGACCAACCAATTGATAAAAAGACAACCCCCTGAATCATTAGAAATGTAATAATGATTGTAATATGAGATATAACAACAATTCTCGGAACCTGACTTGAAATTTCTTCGCTTATCAAAGATGCTGCTAAGTCGATTGCGCGCTGCACTGGATATGCTCTACCTGAATTACCAGAAAAATAGGCAGCGCAATCAGTATATACAGACTGTTGGACTGTTCTGTAATCAGCATTCAAAATCATACTTAGGAACGAGTGTTGTGTGCGAAAGTTATTAATAGCTTCATTTGCATATATTTCAGAAATTTGCTGTATTGTTTCATTATAGTTTGATGGAATTGAAGTGCCACCTTGGCTAGGTGGTTGATAATTTGTAAAATCTTCTAATCCTTTGGCTTTAACTTTATCATAGGCATTATTAAACGCATCATTGGACCATTGTCGGTCTTTAGTCAGTCCAATCTGCCATATCTGTATAGTTGCCTCAGTGATTGGACGAGTGTAATCAAGACTTTTATATATAATTACACCAGAAAAAGTAAACATGGCAGCCAAAAAACACATTGCATGATGAATCATTGTGATATGATATCTCTTATTCCATAATCTTGAGTAAAAACTGCAGGCTACCCAACATCCAGCGCTTAAGATAAAAGCAATTGTAATCGTTTTAAACATGACCGCGGGAAATTCTAGTAGTTTATGGATGCATTGGACGAGAATTTGAATGAATTCGATGCACATAGTTTATTCCTCGTAAGTTGGCCCACATATGTGCACTTCACATCTGTAAGTCACCCCTTCCTGAAAATAGCGTAGGTTATTCCCGTAATCGGCCCTCTGTCACTGTCCCACGGGACGGAAACGAGCGAGAAGATCCTTGAATTTCTGATTACCCCGAAGGGCATTGAAATCAGGATCTTTGTCTAAGCGATCGAAGCGATTGAAGCCCTTCATAAAACAGACCTCTAGTTCTTTTAAAGCTTCATCAATACGATTTTGTCGTAACCGTACTATTGCCATATCGTAATATGCAACAGATTGCATAGGATCACGTTCGCACGCAGCCTCCAAATTCTTTTCCGCCTGGGACAACTTGTTCTGGGCCAGTTGTGATACCGCAAGTTTGATGAGTTCATTTGCCGCCGCTTGATTTCCACTTAATTCGGCATTGGCAGGCTTGCCATTCATTAGATCGGTCTCGCTTTGTTTTTTCTTTGCATCAGTGTCTGCATCATTGGGAGTGATGCCTGGTGACGCTGATGTTCTGGGAGGAGTCGCAGGGGCAATTGCTGGAGCTGCCGCCGAGGCGGAAACTTGATCTGCGGGCTCGTTGTGGCTAGAAGTGCGGCGACAAGCGAACCAAGAAATCACGGCCACTAGGACGGAAGCAGCCACCAAACCACCGGCGATCAAGACGACTTTCGATCGTACCTGTCCCACTTTGCCGCTTCGGTTGCCTCCATTTGGCATAATTTCTTCTAGCATCATATTGCAACCAGGACACTTCAATTCCTCCCCTGGAGCACGCTCGAAGATCTCACCTGAATTTGCATAGTCACAGTCGCCAAGTGTAGGACATCGATATTTAGCCATAAAGGTGTTCCCTATAGGTTATCAGAGCCGTATTAATCATTTCCCAGTTATTAGTTGTCGTTATCAATTGGCAAACCAATAATTCTGCAAATCATGGGATGCATTTCACAATAATCCCTGTACTCAAGAGCCTGGTCATCCTCCCCGCAAGCCATAAATACTTCCATGCCCACTTTTTGATACTCTCCCAAGAGTTCCCTCTTGCGATCTAAATGTTTGTAATCATTTTCTATTTTTCTTATTACTTCGCGTTCGATGGTATTTTGAAGATCAATAGGTTGCTCTTCATTGATGACGTCGTTCCAGTCTTTGCCCTTACTTTGCATTACTTTGGCTGCTGGTAGTCCATTAACAAGATGCACAAACACCCATTCACTGAATCCTGTGGTCTTATTTTGGCGCTCTTTGACCAGACCTAGTAACCGAGCGGTCAGTAAGATTGGTCGACGTCGGACCTGAATTTGAATTTCATCGTCGGAACGGGCATAAAGTGGAGGTAGCTTCTTCCCATTTCCCTCTCCATGCAATAAGAAAGACTCGTTTTCATCCCCTAATAGCCCATCGTAATGCCGCTTGAGTTCATGAAGATCCTTTACAAATCTTGCGGGCATCAATGAAGAAACTGACATGATGATGATTTCGTTTGTCAAACGACCTGCCTGAATCTTGGTATCTGAGCCTGGATTTTTCTGTTGTTCAAACTGTGTAGATAACAGTCGATGGAAGTCCCGTTGAATCTCGCAGTTTGGAAGAAATACGCCTACCGTCTGAATACGCTTGTTTGTACCTGCAATATTACCTTTTAATATACGGCTACACTCGGGTTGATCGAAAGTCAGCATTGAACCAGCCTCGTCATATAGAGAACTGACAAAACTTTTCAATTTTTCCGGGCTGGCGTCGTATTCTTTCTGTAATCGTTCGACAATATTGACATGTAAAACAGGCTGTAAAGACTTTGAAAGTTCAGCGTGGGCATTTTCTACTATTGCAGCTGATTCGCTTGACAAGCATCCGATTAAACTTCCCTCTGAAGCGTGTTTGCTTAGCTTTTCAAAAGAATCAACCTCGGTACCAGCAAGGAGGATGATGGCTTTCCTTACACGCTGCGCTCGATCCTTCTGAGCAGCCTCATCGACATACATCGCTCTAAGGAGATTGTTGATGGCGGTTTCATCAAATATTTTCTTCTCATCAGATTTATCATCGCGCTTGAGGCGACTGGCACGCTCCATGTTCACGCGTTCTGTAACTTTTGAAAGAATTTGCTGTAGATTGTCGATGGATCCCCGTAGTGAGACTAACTGCTCACGTATGAAAGGGATAAGGTTGACCGCGAACTTTTGGCCTTCGAGCATCGTTCGAACGATATACAGATCCTGGTGTTGAGTCGCAAGGTCTGCAAATAATGCACCACGTTTGTCGGTCAGGTGCTTGCCTAGGAATCCAACATTGTTGAATCGCTGTGAAAGATCCGCAATTCGTTGGTGAATAGCCTGCAAATCATTCGACGCGAAACCAATTTTATCATTGTAGTTCTGTTGGCGTTCGTCCAAACGCGCAAGCACAGCATCTATAAAATCCCTCAGTTGCAGTAACGAGATCTCTCCGGTACGCCAGCGTGCAAAAAAATCTTTCTCGATGTGCCGGACGACGTGGCGAGCCATGTCGAGGCGAGCTTTTGTTTTGATTTCGTAGAATTTTCGAACACCACCCAGTTGGCGATAAGTCTCATCAAAGACTTTTCCCATGCGAGTGTTCAATGTTGGAACCCAATTGATCTGCTCAAGTGTTTTGTCAGCGCTAATATCAGGTACCAACCTTGTAACAATTTGCTTCCAATAATCACGGATCGGCTTCCAGAGCAGATTTTTTGCATCGTCTTCAAGTATGCCCGCTTCCAGCGTCAAATGCGCATCTGTCAGCAACATCGCTTGCTCGGTTTCAGGCTTGCGAGCTTCGTGACCCCAGTCTTTCGCAACGGCCTCATCGGCGAAGCCTTCTCCCTGCCGGAAGTTGTTGTACATCAGCTGGCGCGTCGCCTGCTCAGCGAATCCATAGGCCATGTATTCCTTTATCTCTTGCTCTGGCACGACAACGCGTTTGATGCCGAAGGTTAAGAACAGTTTCGCCCTAGCCTTTCCAATAATTTCTTCAATTTCATAATTCTTAATCTCGTTCTCACCTTTCTCTGCCCGCCCAAGTCCTTCCCACTCTTTGTTTAGAGTCTTTTGGTACAGAAATTCAGCGATCATTTGTGGAACATCCCGTTCAACGTCAAAGGTTTTACCATGTTCGTTGACATTGGAAACAAGATAACAACCGTTGAAATATGTACCGTGATCCTCCCATTTCATTCGGGTTCCATCCAGTACATTGACCGGTTGATATTGTCCAACAGCCATTGCATTCAGTTCAGCAAGAGCGGCATAGCCATTGGCATAATAATTCGAATAGCCTGTGGCCTCAGCTACCCGTTTGGAATTGATCTCCGGTAACATTGCATATATGAGGATCCGATACTGATCGGTGTTTCTGTATTTATGGCGTATCTGCGCCACAGCATCTACGATGGATCCGCTGCCTGTACCACCTGCCAAACCACAAACCAGATGGATGACCGCTCCTCGCATACCGGAATGAGCTTCTAATTCCGTAATGCGTTGTTCAAGTTGTTTGACGATCTCCGGTGCGTTTTGAGCAAAAACGAGACGCCCCAATTTGCGCTTCTGGGCGGCGCCCGCTGTATTCGCATTCACGAAGTCAAATACATGGCGGGGCTCAATCCAGTCCTTCAGTCCTGGAAATGAACCAGGATCCGCAAGCATTGGGCGAACTTCGCCCGCTCGGTATATCTTCCATTGGGCGCGATCCAGTTCGACAACTTTTCCAAGGACTTTCCATTCTTCCTTTTTATCTAATTCATCACTGTTGGTATCGAGATAAACAAAATCGAAGTGAACGTCAGAAGTGCTTGAACTGGCAGCACCACCGTTGCGTTCAATGATTTTGCGCATCTCGCGAATGACCTTACCGCCGGTACCGCCTAAACCTACAATCAGGTGATTGCTCGTCATAGTGATGTTTCTTCAGATAAGGAATCGATGGAAGGAGGAACGTTGGCTGACTACTTGTGAACAAGTTTTATTGTGACATGTAGAACTTCATTCGGGGACACAGGTTGTTTCATCACATAGGTAGCTGCTTCATACCCTGGTTTGGACGATGAATCATTGCTAAATGAGATACCTTTTGAGGCAAGTAGATAGGGAGACGAACTAGTGCTATCAGCTACAAAATCAGGTGTATCACTATGGACAAAATTCTCCAATTGCTCAATTTCATGTCTAGAGACTATAATTGTCAGTTTTTCAATACCCGGGATACCATCAAATTCAAATGCCCCTTTTTGTGGCAGGAACACTGTGCCTTCCGCATTCACATAAGAACTTTGGCCTGGCTGAGGAAACAAGACTTTTTTTTGACCAGAGTTATCTTCGTTAACGACATAGATATAGGTAGGCCCTGCAGTATTGAGTCCCACTTGGAATCGCTCACCACTTTTAAAAATGCGAGAAGCAAGCACATTGCTTGTCTTGCCATCGGAACCCTTCAGGCGGATGAAATACTTGAGACCCAACTTAGTGGGATTATTACTAGATGATATGGGGAGTGGCTTGCTTGTTTTTGCAGAGATTGGGTTACTTGCCAGAAGAAGTTCACCTTGTGTGGAATAAAACAAGGCCTTCGCGGTCGGGGCATCCTCAGCTCCGACCGCAATAGCAGATGCCATCATTAAAAGACCCAAACACGAAGAAGAGATATGTTCCCGCATGGCGCGACCTCCATGAATGTTGAAGTTGAGTAAATTACTCACTGCTGATAAAAATTGTTTGTCTGAGAAGGCACAGTATTGAAAATGCGAGGCACCTGATGGGCCACTCCTTTGGTTGCACTTGCCACCTGGTGTTGGGTGAAATTACTCGCAGCATCGAAGGACATTTGGACATTCCCATGGTGTTCTTCAAGATAGTCGAAAAATGTCTGGGTAAAGTATGAACCACGTAGTATTAAACCAGGATGGATCGGAGAGGGGAAGGTGCCTACCTTAATATCAGGACCCCAGGCCCGTTCACCTTCACTAGTTGCTGTAATAATAGTGTAACCCTGCCGATGAGGACTATGTGGCGCTTTTGTGGTCGGGGATGATACCTCGGGCGATGACGTATCCAGCATTCTGATCCCCTTCGACGCGGATTGTCCATCCATCCAAGCCGTCAACGAAACCCCTGCTTGTTCCTCCTGGCCCCCGTTGGTCCTCAAAATGTAGGCGCGACTGTCAGCTGGCATATCCCTCAACATCTCACCGCTATAACATGTATCTATAAAGACACGCGTTATGCGCGATGGGCGATGGGCCACCTGTTGCACAAGAGTATCCTTCACTGCAGTCTTCTGAACAAGCAGAGCGAATTCCGTTGCGTCTGCCACTTTCTGAGAGCCGGGAATTTCGCCTGTGTCGTATGCGACAATCGACATATTGCGCTCATCGTGACCGTGGGAGGAAGGCACTGGCAGGGCACCATGGCTGGAAATGTATATAAACACGGTATCATCTGAGCCAATTTCCTTCGAAAGCTTCGCTAATGCAGCTTCAATATTCACCTTGGTCGCATCTGCACCCAACAGTTTCTTGACATCGTAGCCGGCGTGGGACAAAGCTTCACTTACACTTTGAGCATCGTCAGCGCCCTGAATATCGGGAATATGTTTACTATCAAGAAAATGATTGATACCGACCACAAGAGCTCGTTTTGCTGGTGGTGTCGATCTCGAAACCTTTGATTGATTATATTCTAACAATGTTCGCGCTGCATCTTGTTCCCATCGTTTCATCAGAACGTTTTCAGGATAGAAAGGGGAGGTCGACTTAATACCTACTATTGATTGTACGATGAGAAAAGCTTCTTCTACTTCTTCATCGTTATGGTAGGTTCCCACTAACCGCAATCGTCCGACGCTATCCCGAGCAAATGCAGCTCCATTTAAACCATGCTCATGCAGTTTTATTGCTGCTCTATCCACCAACCCTTGCGGAATATTATACCTTTCGTAGACATTCTGATAGCCTCGCACCTTTTGCGGAGCACAACTGACAAGGAAAGACAATAAAATAACATACGCAATACGATTAATCAAAACGATTTTCATCATAACCTAGCTCACAGATACCGTTGCTGAATTACTTGACGGCTGTGCATTGTCGCACTTGAGACCAAATTCAAATTTATAAGTAGTTCCGGGTTTTACTTCTGCTGGTATTGGAAGATGTACCGTATCCGTGTGTTTTCCAGCTTCAACGGTTCGTTCTTCACTCTCGCGTCCCAGGAAAGGAATTTCTTCTTCTTTCCCATCTGCAATCGCATATAATTTACGAATTATTGTAATATTTGATTCCTCACCATTTGGCGTCAGCACAATGAATGTTGAACTAATCTCGAGACTGTCTCCTGGTTTTACAGTGGAATCCATATCTACTTTACTTACTTTAACCAATAATCCTTGATTGGGATTGTATGAAAGCTCTTTTACGGCTTCCGTATAACTTTCCGAGCGAGTAATTTCTGATTCGGGAATCCATTCCGGGTGTTCCTTTAAACAGTTTGCAGCCGCCTTGTAGTAGGCTGTGGCGTAACCGATGGCTCCTCCGGCTACGGCGCCAATGATGATATTTTCCGCGGTTGATTTTTTACTCTTACCCCCGACTCCAAAAACAGAGGCCAATAATCCACTTGCTGCACCAGCAGCTGCTCCAGTAACAGTATAAAGAACTTTTTTGCTTTTTATACATTTATCAAGTTGCGGATTTGTAGTTACTTGTGCGCTAACATAAATATTTATCAACAAAAAAACAACTGTAGATCTCCAAAATCGGTAGCATGTCTTCATACCAGCTCCCTCTTATTAATAAGAAATTAATTGAAATCCCATGGCCACAGGACAGGCCTACTTGGTATGGGTGCATATGAGTTGTGAAATGCGCTAGAAAGATCGGAATTCACACAGGACGGGATCAAATATCTTGCATGGATGAGCCCGTCGGCTTGGCTGTACTGTCTTATAGCGTTGGCCCTCCCGAAAGGCAAGCACAAGTATTCTTCAGAAGCGTCTCTGCCAATGTAGTACGCATGAGTGTACCGCGCCCAGCCTCCTGCCCCAGTACCAGGTGATTCGTGCAGGACTAGGAACTCACCATGTGCAGTGGGTGGCCTTTGGCTTCCATGGTATCGGGCGACATTGAAAACTGACCCCCTGGCGACAGAACTATTGACCCCCCTTGTCGCCGAGGAGGCGGCATGGAGACGGAAGGGAGGACGCTTGGTCCCAAACAAG
>CAZRMB010000104.1:6497-8109 GCA_964600925.1 uncultured Syntrophomonas sp. | reverse complement strand
GCCGGGATGGCATGGGCGGCCGACACCCAGTGGGAGGTTCCTTTAATTTTGCGGCCGCTGGTCGCCCCGCCGCTTTTGGAATCAGGATCATAGCTGCAATGCAGTTCCACGATTTCATCCTGCTCATTTTTCACGACCTGCTCACATTTGATTATGTAGGCACTTTTAAGCCTTACTTCTCCGCCCGGAGTCAGCCGGAAGAATTTCTTGGGGGGATCCTCCATGAAATCTTCCTGCTCAATGTATATTTCCCGGGCAAAGGGGATCTTACGTGTGCCCATTTCCGGGTTTTCAGGATTGTTCTCCGCTTCCAGCCATTCCACCTGACCCTCCGGGTAGTTGTCGATGATGACCTTTAACGGCCGCAGGACTGCCATGACCCGTGCCGCATTGATATTTAAATCTTCCCGCACACAGTGTTCCAGCAGGGCGATGTCAACCGTACTGTCACGCTTGGCGACCCCGATGCGGGTGCAGAAGTCCCGGATCGATTCCGGCGTATAACCCCGGCGACGCAGCCCGGAAATGGTTGGCATGCGGGGGTCGTCCCAACCGCTTACGTATTTCTTTTCCACCAGCTCACGCAGTTTGCGCTTGCTCATAACCGTATAATTAAGGTTCAGGCGGGCGAACTCAATCTGCTGTGGCCGCCCGTGTCTGGGTACATCATAATCAACATTATCCAGGCACCAGTCATAGAGCGGACGATGATCGGAAAACTCCAGCGTGCAGACGGAATGGGTTATATCTTCCACCGCATCTGACAAAGGATGGGCATAATCGTACATGGGATAAATGCACCATTTATCACCGGTGCGGTGATGGGTTGCCCGTAATATACGATAGATAACCGGATCACGCATGTTCAAATTGGGGGAAGCCATATCGATTTTCGCCCTTAAAACCCGTAAGCCATCTTCAAACTCGCCGTTGCGCATGCGGGTAAAGAGATCAAGGTTCTCTTCTATGGAGCGATCCCGGTAGGGACTGTTTTTACCCGGTTCGGTCAAAGTGCCGCGGTATTCTCTGATTTCCTGAGCACTCAGATCACATACATAAGCCTTGCCGGATTTGATCAACTGGACCGCAAATTCATAAAGCTTCTCAAAATAATCGGATGCATAAAACATGCGGTCATCCCAATCAAAACCCAGCCATTTTACATCGGCCTGAATGGAATCGACATATTCGACATCCTCCTTGCTGGGATTGGTATCATCAAAACGCAGATTGCAGATACCTCCATTGTTGGCTGCCAATCCGAAGTTCAAACAAATCGATTTGGCATGACCGATATGAAGATAGCCGTTTGGTTCAGGAGGAAAACGCGTATGTACCCTGCCTCCGTTTTTGCCGCTTTGCAGGTCTTCATTAATGATGGTTTGAATAAAATTGCCTGACGATACGATTTCACTTGGTACATTTTCCGCTGTAGCCATTGCTTTTCCTCCTTAATAATTCAAAGGACTGCCGGCTCCCGTCATGGAGACTTGAGTCTGCCCAGCCCAAAATAGCATACTATAATTTTTATCATTATACCTTTTTAATAAACAATTCTGTAGTAAATAACCGGCATTTATATTATTTCAACTACCCATCAGAAAAACAATAT
>CAZRMB010000104.1:0-6397 GCA_964600925.1 uncultured Syntrophomonas sp. | reverse complement strand
ACAATCTGGAAAGGAAGCGTGAGAAATGTCCTATAGATTTTCATTCAGCACCAGAGATACCAAGTTCATAATGAAAGAATGGTTACCGGTTGAGGAGATCCTGGCCTATCCCAAATACAGTGATTATTATAGCCTGGATGACTTTGATACCATCATCGACCAGGTCCGCAAGATATCCGAAGACATCATCGCTCCTACGGCTGAAGATGCCGATGCCATCGGGGCACAATGGAGAGACGGACAAGTCTATATCCCCGAATCATTCCATAAAGCGATTCGTTTCATGCATGACAATGGTTGGGCCACCAGCAACTATGATGAAGAAGGTGAAGGCGTACTGCCCATGGTGCTGTTCCACGCCTTGGCTGAAATCATGGCCGCCGCCAATCCTGCTCTGTTTGCCTATACTGCCACCGGCAGCGGCGTGGTAGCCGTCATGAATCATTATGCCAGTGATGAAGTCAAGGCAAAATTCATGCCCAAACTTTTGGACGGAACCTGGGGCGGAACCATGTGTCTGACTGAGCCCACCGCCGGATCAGACGTCGGCGATATGCTTTCCAAAGCATTCCCCACCGATACCCCCGGCCTCTATAAAATCAAAGGGCAAAAAATATTCATCACCTGCGGCGACCGCGACGATATGGAAAACATCATCCATCTCTATCTGGCCAGAGTTGAAGGAGCCAAAGCCGGCACCAAAGGACTGTCCCTTTTTGCTGTTCCGAAATACTGGATCAACGAAGACGGTAGCCTGACCTCCAACGATTTCCAGTGCATCGGCATTGAGCACAAAATGGGCATGAAGGGTTCCGCCACCTGCGCCCTGGTAGCAGGCGAAAACAACAATTGCTACGGCTATCTGATCGGTAATGCGCCAGATGAAGAAGGTAACGGCCAAGGTATGGCTCAGATGTTCCAGATGATGAACGAAGCCCGTCTGGACACCGGCCGTCTGTCTCTGGCAGTGGCAGCCAATGCTTACTGGGCCGCTAAAGATTACGGCAAAGAAAGAATCCAGGGCCGTCTGATGACCAACCCCAAAGCCGGCCGCACCTCCATCAACAAACATGAAGACGTAAAACGCATGTATATGCTTAACAAAGCGACCACCGAAGCCTGCCGCGCACTGCTCTCCAAATGCTATTTCTATGATGATATGCGTGAAAACGATCCCGATCCGGAAAAACGCAAATGGGCTCAGGGCAAAATGGATATGCTGACACCGTTGTGCAAAGCTTATCCTTCTGACGAAGTCTGGGGTCTAACGGCAGAATCACTGCAATCCTATGGCGGCTACGGCTACTGCGAAGATTATCCGGCTGCCAACTCCGCCCGCGATTGCAAGATCTGGTCCATCTGGGAAGGAACCAACTTCATTCAGTCCATGGATCTGATCGGCCGCAAATGGCTGCAGGGCAAAGGCGCTATCTTTGCATCAGTGCTGGGTGAAATCGATGAATTCATCGCCAAATACAAAGGCAATTTTGCCGGCATGGAAAAAGAGATTGAAATCCTCGAAAAAGCATTGGCCTCTTATCGTGAAATCCAGATGACCATCGGTGGTTTTATGGGCGCCGGCAAAATTGGTTTGATGCCTATTTATGCCCGCCGCATCCTGACCGCCACGGCACAGCTGTATTGTGGATATCTGCTTATGGATCAGGCCGTCATCTGCAAAAAGAAAATGGAAGAACTGGGCCCTGATCATTATGACTACAATTTCTATTATGGCAAAGTTCTGTCTACCCGTTACTATCTGAACAACACCGTACCCAATGTATGGCATGTCCTGGAAATCATCAAGATGGCTGATACTTCCATCCTGGAAGCTCCGGTCGAAATCTTTGATTTCTAGAATTACCAATCAATAAAAGATTTGCTTGAACACCAAAGCCCCCGGAGCGTTGTAAAAAGCTCCGGGGGCTTATTTGTGATACGATTCATCGTAATTGCCCGATCTGATAGAAGATATATAATACGTAATCCTGGTTTGATTCTATCCCATGTGCAGTAGAACTATCGGCATGTAAAGTCAAGCATCCTAGCCACCCTCACCGAACCAGCTTAAACATAATAACAACCCGTGGCACCTGGAGCTCATCTAAACCGACCAGAACGATCTGTCCGTTTTCCCTGAGCAGCTTGTTAACCGGCTCCAGCCCCTGATCCCCAAAGTAAACCGGTACGCTTGGCCATTCTCGTTCTTTCAGTTGCTGCAGAAGCTCCTCGCGTGAAGTCCAGTTGCCCATGGATTGCGGGGTTTCCTGCAACCATTTGTTGACACGGGGCATCAGGTCGGCGGCATCGGGCACCGGGGTGGCCTCCGGGTAGATGATCCCGCTGATCCCCTTGTAAAAATCCTGCTCCGGCCGGTTGGAATAGAAGCGGATGGAATTGATCTGCCCTGCTGCGGCAACAGCACTCAAATCTTTTGCTGATATTTGGGAGACTTTTTGTTCGCCAAGATCTTGCATAGTTTTATCCGGCGTTCCCCACAAAGCGTCTCTGGCCGGGACCGACAGGGCTCCCACGTTCTGCAATAGCGAAAGGGCAGTACCGGTGCCGTCCAGACTGGCTTGTTTTACGTCAGGATAATAGGCGAAGGCGCCTTCTCCCGGTCGATAGAATTTTTCAAAACGATTAATGATCAGCCGGCTCATCATGATCCGGGCTTGCTCTTGCTGGTCTGGCGATGCATTCTGCCATAGAATCCGGGTCAGCATCTTCAGACCCTGGGATTGGCACAGATTCCAGTCATGGATCTCGGCTGCGCTGGAGTCAGCCGGCATGGGCAGCATCGCCTGCTTTAGAATGGTGGCAAACAGCTCCCGTCGATGTTGCAACGAATAAGAGATATCTTTATCTTTACCCTGCTCATCTACAAAAAGCTTAATGACGCGATAGGTACAATTGACATCGGCCTTAATGAGACGGCCACTGTTACGGTCGCGAGGGCCCCAGGCCCCGGTGACCGGATCCTGGTTGGCAGAAAACCATTTCAGCAAGGCACTTTTACACCCCGGCGCCAGGGAGTAACTTCCCAAACGCTCATACTCGCTGCTGGAAATAAACTGGGTCGTCATCACAAAGGTGGTTTTGGGCAGTTTGGCCCCGATCCATCCGACCCTGGACAGGTCGTCCAGACAGGCGGTCAATTCTTGCGGTGTATCAAACTGCTCCATAAAGCGAAGCGAATAGCGCAGGCGTATGGGCTGACCGGTTTCTGCAGCCAGTTCCTCCAGATGATTGATGATATTCTCAGTCGGTTCATAATAGAAAACAGCCGGATAGGAATCATCCATAAAAGCGCCGGTCCTGGGATTCTGCAGGTTGAGATAGAAGTCCATTTCTGCCTTCTTATCGGCAAATTTAGGCACCTTAATCAGCCCATGCCGGGTTTCCAACTGCTCTTGCATGGCGGTAAGTTGCTTGATGGCGGTCAGATAGTGCCCGTGATCCAGATAATTGGCGCAGGCCAGCATTTTAAACTCGAATTCACCAGTATAGTATCCTTCCGCTTGCAACTGCCCATTGCGTTCAAACATGGAAGGGATTGCGGCAAACACATGGTAAATCCAAAATCCCCCCACCAAGACGGCGATTAGAATGATAACCGCCATAATTTTGATGATCCTTCTTTTCATACTAAGTCCCCCCTCGGTTATTTCGTGGCGAACGTTGCGCTCGTTTCCCGGGCGACCTCGTAAGAAAAACAAACGCCCGCACCTTCATAATAAATGGTGCAGGCTTTAAGTACATCCAACCTGAGATCGAATCTTATCTATCTCAGGTCATATTCTTCTGGGCCAGCAAGGCCAGTTGGGTCCGATCCCGCAGCTGACATTTGGCCAGAAGGCTGCTGACGTGGTTTTTTACTGTCCCCTCGGTAATAAATAACCCGGCGGCAATTTCCGCATTGGATAAGCCCCGGCCGATTAGGCGCAGGACCTCCTTTTCCCGACTGGTCAACTGGCTCAGCTTATCTCCAGACTCTTCGTCGGTCAATGGTTCAGAACTGTTATATGCGGCTCGTTCCATAACGATCCGGGTCACTTCCGGATGCAGGACGGCACCGCCCGCATAGACCTCCCGGATAGCCCGGCACACATCATCAGGCTGCATGTCCTTTAACAGAAAGCCGCTGACCCCGCTTTGAATGCTGTTAACAACCAACTGCCGCTCGTTAAAGGTAGTCAGAATCATCACCTTGCTCTCCGGGAACAAGCGGTTGATTTCCCGGGCTGCTGTGACGCCATCCATCACCGGCATGCGCGCATCCATCAGTACGATGTCCGGTCGGAAGATACGGCAGCTTTTCAGGGTTTCCTGACCGTTGGAGCAGATCCCGACTACTTCAAAATCCTCTTCTAACTGGAGAATGACTTTCAATCCTTCACAAACAACGGGCTGATCGTCGGCAATTAGAATACGTATTTTATTCATGCTCCTATGCCTCGCTTTTCAAGTCGACCTTCAATATAAAATCCCTTTCCAGGAGTTGATACAAAGTTGATCTTGCCTCCCATGGCTGATATCCGCGTCATCATACCCCTGAGTCCCGTCCCGTACTCGATGTCAGCGGACCCTATCCCATCGTCGGTATAACTGAAGTTGATTTCGCCCGGTTCTGTTTTAATGATGATCCTGGCCTTTTGCGCCCGGGCGTGTTTCAGGGTATTGGTGATCGCTTCCTGAAAGATCCGATACAGATTGAACTGTTCCTGTACCGTAAGTCCCGGGATCGTGGCCGGCATTTCAATTTCCACCTGTAAACCGGAAGCTTCCCGTACCTGTTCGGACATATTCATCAAATAGGTACCCAGTTCAAACTGCAAATCAGGTTCTTTGCCAGCCACCAATTCTCGGACAGACTGCATGGCTGAGCGCGCCATCTCAAGGGCCTTGTCCCAGTATCCGCCAGCCGCTTCCGGATCAGCTTTCATTAGCCGCTTGCCCGCTTCCAGGGTCAGGATTAGACCGGTTAGCTCATGACCCAGGCTGTCATGGATCTCTCCGCTGATACGCTGCCGCTCCGCTTCGGTTGCCAGCTGATCGCTCCATTTCAGGCTGTCGACCAGTTGCAGGTTGGTATAACGGAGTTCCTCTGCCATTAATTTAAATTCCAGTCTCTGTTCGCGCTGCCTTCGCTCACCCCAAACCAACAATATGATCAAAGCATACAAAAGCAGCTCCGCCAGTCCCGGCGGCTCGAAATAACCAATGTAATGAAAGTCATAAAGCAAGCTGGCTCCGATATAATCAGCCAGGGTAACCAAACAATAAATGATCCATCCTTTCGGCGGCAATATGGCTACCCCTTCGAGCAGATAAACGAAAAATAGCTTATCGAAACTTCCACTCCCGGAAACCAGCGAAAAAAGAAAAACCAGGAGCAGATCCAGGCATAACGTTACCATATTCACCCTGGGGCGGCTGTAATTAAATAGATTCCGCCAGAATCCACTGATGACCAAGGCTGCTGTCAGAATGATCAACGGCAGCTCCAGCGGCGTTTGCTGAAAGGTTCGGTAAAACACGATCCCATAGATTATGGCTTTGAAAACACCCAGCAGCTGAAACACCCATTTCCTCCCCCTGCCTGGTTGATTGCCTGCACCCCAACAGTGTGATGTTGCTTACTGTGGCGACCAGTATGCTTGATAGATCATTTATGATACGGTTCACCTTTAAGGATCTTAAAACCCCGGTAGATCTGCTCGGTCAGCATCAATACGGCCATTTGATGAGGGAAGGTCATCTTCGAAAAAGAGAGACTCTGATCAGCACGTTGCTTGACCGCCGGGGCCAGCCCATGGGATGCACCGATTACAAAATTGATGCGGGGACGACCGCTTTCATTCCAATCCTTTAACCCATCCGCCAGTTGTTCCGAGCTGAAGATTTCTCCGTGCAAGTCAAGGGCTATCAAAATCTCATTTTCCCCCAGCAGATGAAGGATCCGTTCTCCTTCTTTGTCCAAAACCCGGCTGATCTCTTTTTGCCCGGGATTAGGAGAGACTTTCTCTTCCAGTCCGTCGACCAATTCGAAACTGCCGTAGGGGCTCAGCCTTTTCAGATATTCCTTGATCCCCTCGCTATAGAATCTCTCCCTTATTTTTCCCACCGAGATGATGCGGTATTTCAATATATCTCCTCCGCTGTTCGATTTACGTTTCATTCATTACCAAATATTGTAGCATAAAAATCGGCTGAATTAATTTCAGCCGATTTTTCACTAAAATTTTGGCGGGTATAGAAATTGCTGCCTGAATATATTCATGTTCCTATCCAGCCGTTCTTATACCCTGTCCATTTTTTGAACCGGAATACAATTTAGGAGTTGTACCCACAAAGAGCCAAAATAGTCATCCAGGTTCTGGCATGGCCGTACTCA
>CAZRMB010000103.1:0-8172 GCA_964600925.1 uncultured Syntrophomonas sp. | reverse complement strand
GATTGAAGCATTTTCTTTTTTGCTTCATGGAATTGATTATCATCAAGAGTGTGTGTAATCAGGAACCGGTCTATGTCACTCTCCCGGAAGGCAACGTTTTGATGCGTCAGATAAGATAATGCTTTATCGGGATCGGCTATTATTTTTTCTCCGTTTGTCCATTTGATGACTGCGTATTCTCTCGCATTGTCTATGTCAACATTGTCCAGTTGGAGGTATTCTTTCGGCACGAATTTTATATTATATCCGACATGCCTTTGCGGGATTAAGTCAATGCCTCTTTCTTCAAAACTTCGGTGATCGATTTTTGTATCAAGTCCGGCTTCCAGAAGTTTTGTATTGGTTTTTTCCGCCCATTTTCTTCGCCAGGTACTGATTACCTCTTTTTTGTTCCAGGACCGGTTTTTTTTCCCGAATCCTTCCGCATTTACTTCTCTCATGGTTAACATGATATGGGCGTGGGGATTGTCTTTGTAGTGGTGGATGTTGACGTCGGCAATCATTCCCTCGTCGGTGAATTCTTCCCGACAGAATTCCCTTACAAGGTTAATTTGCTGTTCCAGATTTAATTCACGAGGTAATGCTACTTCTATTTCGCGGGCTAGCTGAGCGTCTCTTCTTTTCTCCCCTGCCTCGACTTCGTTCCATAAAGTTCCCCTTGCTGTCAATCGCTCCGGCACTCCACCGGGCAGTATGATCTCGGAATGAACCAGGTCTTTCTTTTTTGTGTAATCGAAGGTAAGGCCCTGCCGTTCATCGTACATGGCAGATCGTGAACGGTACGCGGCGGCGGCTATTGCGCTGCGTGCGCCGGATCGTGATATGATTTGCGCTGACAGATGATATAGTGCCATTGTTTATTTTCGCACACATTGCTTGCAATGTATAAGTGCGCCCTTCGCTATAAAAGATTGCTCGGTATATGGCTCCTTTCAGTCGCCACTAATTACTTTTTTTACTGCTGTTCTGTTGATTGATTCGTTGTTATTGGTGATAATCCGAATAGTTCTCTGTCTGCGGTGCGTTTTAAAAATTTATCCATTTTTCTTGTGAGTTCCGGCATTTTGTCTTTGTATTCTTCAAGAAATAGTGCCCCCACCAGGATTTTTTTTCTTGTATCTTCTTGACGTTCTTTCTTTTGAAGCTTCGCCTGTTCTGTTTTAATTCTTTCTTCTATTTTTTGTCTTTGTTCGATGAGTTTTTGCAGATTGTCTTTATCGCCTCTAGCCATACTGCCCCCTCATTTTTGTTATAAATTATATAACATTATTTTTATATTGTGAAGAACAATTCTATATTTATTATTGCAGTAGGAAGAGGGAGAGGTTATTCTTCTCACCCCCCTCCCCTTTTCTCTTAGTTGCTTCTGTTTCCTATTATGTAGTCGGCTGCTTTTTGGGCTTGTGCCGCCGCTATAACAACCATATGTTGATCATTCTTTAACTCAGCAAGCCATGAATTGATATACGCTGCATTGTTGTCCAGTGTTTTATTTTCTATTTGACAGTGCCCGCAAATAAATGCTGCTCCCATTTCCGCTACCAGTTCTTCCTTGCTGTATTCCTCTGAACCGAATGAAGAATATTCCGTAATGCCTTTCCGGTTTAATCTTGATTGGTGCCCAGTGCTGTGAGTAAGTTCATGAAAAAGGACACTGTAATAATCTTCCGCAGTATCGAAAGATTCCAATACAGGCATGTTCAAAATATCTTGTTGCGGAGAATATGACGCGTTCTGCGCCCCGTGTCTAATTTCCGGACATTGGGGCATGCGGGCAACAACCTGCTCGCACAGTTCAATCTTTTCCAGTTCATTGTATCTGACAGCCAGTGCAGGTATTTTTTTCTCGTCAATGCCTTCGGTTTGACAGACGTTAAAGACGGTGTAATAACGCAGCAAGGGGACTATTTTGTGTGGTTCTTCCTTATTTTGATCATCATCTGTTTTTTCCAGTAATTTCCAAAAGACAACAGGGGTTCCCTTCTCCCCTTTTTTGATATTTCCACCGAGTTCTTTTGCCTGTTTAAAGGTTAACCAATAGGGAGAATCAAAACCCGCACAGGAAAGAATAAAAACGTTAATTCCGCGATATTCTTTTTTGGTAATGAGATTTTTCGGATATTCAAAATTCACCGCCCACGGTTTATGCCAGGGAACACAACCCTGCTCCAGTTTTTCGATAATTCGGCCTGTAATTACTTCATATATGTTCATTTTCCCCTCCTTAGAATGTTTTTTACCCACAAAGACATTTTTAAAAACCTGCTTCATAGGATTAGCGTGTTAGAGAGGTTGCGAAAGAAGCCGTCAGGCTGTATTCGTGACAGAGCAGAGCTATGTTGAAGGAATTATTTGGAGCTTTTTAGAAATAATTACTGAGACCGTGAAGATTTACACCGATAGGAAAAAAGAAATTAAGGAAAGAAAAAGATAAATCTTCATGTGCATTGCGATGGCATGAATCTTTCGCACCAGAGACACGCCGGCAGGTTTTTAAAGCAAGAGATAAAGAGAAAGTACCCTTTAGGAAAATGTCGGCACGCTGACATTTTCTTCGACAGTGTTTTAGTGCCTGGCAAGTGATCCGCAAGGGAACGTATGCCGGCCGTATGCCGGCACATAGGAGATTGGTTTTGAGGGGAATCCCCAAAGGGGAAAAAGGAAAGATATGTCTTTCCTTAATCATCCCCTTTGGGAATTTAAGTATTGTAAATTAAAAAATTGATGAAAAGCAATGTGATGAAAAATATTTATAAACATATATTAAGCTTTTTAATCTATGTTTCCTATTTTGCCCTTCTCCCCGTCATGCCGATAGGACAGCGATAAAAGATTATGCTGCAATAAATAATTGATCTTTCTGATAAGCGAATAGAGGTTGTCCAAGGTTCTTAGTATATTGTTCAGAACCTTCAAATGAATCAATGACAGCCTTTTCCTGTTGGTTGCATTCTTGATATGGTTTATGGCCGTAGTCATGTGGTAAAAATTCCTTGCCACGGCAAGCTGTAATATTAAAACGCCTTAGAATATCTTCACTGTTGAATGTTAAATGAATGGTGCCCTTTTTATAGACGGTCATAGTAAAATAAGTGCTTTTGATTTTGCTGGATTCGCCTCTGGTAAATGCGTCTTTCAGTGCTTCAGACATCGACCGATATGCAATCAGGCCATCAAAATAATTCATTACCGTGTCAATATCCCTTAATTGCTTTTCAGAGTCATAATGAAGATCCCATTTGCCTTTCCATCCAGTAAACGGGCCGCTACTATAGCCTCCGGCATATATAGGAATAATAACCTTTTTATTGACCTTAAAAGCTTTATTTGTTTTCCAACCATTAAAATAATGAACATTTTCATCATAAAGGCCATTGGAAAAACAATATCTGATTGTAAACTTATCGAAAATATCGACAACGGCTTCCGTTAAAGTATTTTCATAACCGCCGATAAAATTGATGGCGAATTGACAGATATTATTCTCCGTGAAGTCCATGGAACAATGCTTTTGCAGCTGCGTTTCAAATTCTGATTGTTTCTTCGATGTCAGACGGCTGCGTATTTCTTGTAAATCGAGCGTGCGACGCCAGAAGTCAGTTCTCACATTAGCAAGAAGATTGTTCAGAGTTTCCTGCATCTTGCCTGTTAAATCGCAATCCGGGTTATGAAGGTGTTTGTCGTTTGCTTCGTTCAAACTGAGGTATTTACCGACTTTTCGGTAATTCCGGTAATAATTAATAATAGTTTCCGTACCGATGCGAATAATTTGATTATACTCCGCAACCAGTTCCTCAATTGCATTTTTCGTGGATACTTCATAAGTGGTATCAATTTTTTGTTGCTCAGAATGTATATTATCAGTGCAATCAGCAAAAAGGTCATCTTCGACTTTGCGTTCGATGTTTATGTAAATAAGAGCCGCTTCAACGCCGGTCGGACGTTCCGCCGCAAGAAAAGCGCCCTTTATGTATTCAATATCCGCCTTCAATTCAGCCAGCTTTTTCATCAACTGCTGCTTTACCAATGTGTGAGGGTTTCTGATTGTTTCAGCGTTAAGCAAAAAAACAATCTGCCCACGATACATAATATCAATCGCTTTCAATAAATGCCGTTCTCCATCAGCAAAAGGGGGATTACCGATAATCAAGTCAAATTTGTCGGGGCCTGAATAGGAAAGAAAATCGAAATCCAATAGATTGATGTTCTTACCTCGCAGTGTAGCTTGAAGCTCAGGGTCAATTTCAATTGCGTAAATATTATCAAGACGATATTTTTGATAATGATATCGATGATCCCAATGATCCGTTAACACGTCAATTATGTCACCCTTCCCTGCTGAAGGTTCAAGTATTTTTGTCGGATGCCCCTTTATTTTAGCAATCATCTTCTCAGCCAAATTTTTCGGTGTTGGATAAAAGTCCTCATTTATCATTTTTATTTCCTCCTCTTTCTTAAATGTTTTTTATGCACAACAACATTTTTAAAAACCAGCTTCACAAAGAAGCGTGTCAGAGGATGCGAAAGAAGCCCTAAGGCTGTATTCATGACAGAGCATGAGCTTAAGTTGAGGAAATTATATCGAGCTTTCTAGAAATAATTACTGAAACCATGAAGATTTACACCGATAGGAAAGGAAAGAAGATAAAAAGCTAAATCTTTATGAGCGAAGCGATGGCATGAATCTTTCGCATAAGGGACACGTCAGCTGGTTTTTTAAAAAAAGATAAAGACAAAGTACTTTTATAAAAAATGTCGGCACGCCGACTATTTTCAAGGTGTTTTATGCCAGGGCCAGCGATCTGCAGGGAGGCCTGCCGGCATGTTAGTAATGGGTATGGAGAGGAATTCTAAAGGGGAGACAGGGAAGATATTTCTTTCCTGTGCCCTCCCCTTTAGTGTTTTACTGTTGTTGGAAAAACAGTTAAATGGAATGTAGGCGAGGTAAGACTGCAGATTGTTTACACCAATAAGAAGCCTCCCCTTCCCTCTTCTCTCGGAAGAAAATAAATTTTTAGATAACTATTTCGGTGTTATCCAAATAGTAGGTAGTTTCTCAATTTGAAATAAAAGTCTTGATTCTTTTGAATTTACAATTATCGGCAGAATGCGATTGTAAAACAAATTCTGTTATATTCGTTTGGGAAACTAAGAAGGATGAAAAGGGAAGGGCAAGGAGCTTTCAACGATGTGGTGCATCATAACTACGATAATAAATAACGGCACGAAGAGAATATTATTCCATGCAGCCGGTACACCATAACTGCGATAAAATGACAATTATTGTGCTCTGACAATGGTCAGAACTTCTCCGGATAATTTCCAGCCCTGCAGATACCCACAATTCTTCAGCTCACTGTGACAGTCGCGGAGTTTCGCCCGCAGCTTTTTCCGCTCTCCTTTTTCTCCCAGATTAATCGCTTTACAGAGCTTGTCGATTCCGATGCTGTAAATCGGCCTTGATTGGCCTTGATAGAAGCGATAGAGCGCCTTGGTGATGTCGCCTTTTAAATTCTTTCTGAAGCCCATATCAATGAAGGTGAGAAGATTCTTCGCATACATATCGAGGAAATAGGGGTCCAACGTAAGCTTAATGGAATTGCTATTGGAATCGAATTCTCCCCGCTGAATCAGAGAATTAAAAAATCCTCTGATAAGTTTGGGTTCGCCTTCCCCTGTTTTTGATTTGGCCCACTTTTCAATAACGATCTGCGTTCGCCCCAATCTCTTGAGCGCATCCCAAAGGCAGACATAGTTTCCTCCACCTTTTGAGATGCCCATTAGATCGAGCAGCTCATATCGGGAGGTTGTAATGGTCGTGGATTTTTTTTGCATTACCAGATAAAGAACCGCCAAGAAAACCGTTTCCTCGTAAACAGTAAGGCGCTCGCCGACCATTGTGATCCGGCCGAACGAATTGAGGACTGTCACTTCTTCGACCGGCCGTTTTTTCATTTCCTGTTTCGTCATGATAAAAAATGGATTGAGCCGCGTCATTTCCACCGGAAGACCGCTGCTGAGTTTCTTTGAGTTAATTAAAGCGTGAGATTGGGGTAGGGATGGTTGTGGCTTTGCCGCGGACGAAATATTTTTTCCGGAAGCAGGGTAGGGCGTTTCTGCTTTTGTCCCCCTTCCTGCCATGGAAGGAAATGTCTCCTCAATATAACGAGGACTTTCTTTAATCTTCTCTCCAATACGATCTAAAATATCCGAGAGCGATTCAGCGGAAGATGTGATTTCTTCTTGTGTAACCTGCCGGATTCTGCTGTTCATATCGTCTTTCCTTAGTTGAAGCGTAGAACAGTAAGTATTTAATATTTTGTTTAAATAGCCGATTATTCAAATTTGAATAATTTATTGAAGAAGCAATTCCTCGATTGTTTGTTTAAGCGTCAAGAGCTCTTTTTTAACCTCTTCGCGACTCGTCTCGCTTAACTTCTGAAAGTGAATTCTTCTGAGCTTCTCGTTTATCTTTGCGATTTTTTCGCTCGTCCCAACTGTTGTTCTGCGGGGCGCAGGCCCTTTTTCTTTATTTTTAGTCTTGACCACCGTTCCATCCGCTTGGAAGGTTGTCACGGCAGAGAGCATGTCCGCTTCGGAGTCGAGCTTAAGCACGTTGCAGCAAAAATGGGTGGAAATTTTTTTGTCCACACGTAGAATGTCCTTCACGGACACTGGTAGTTTATTGATGCTCAAGACTTTTGAAATGTCGGATTGACGCTTGCCGATTATCGCGGCCAGCTTTGTCTGGGAGTACCCTTTTTTTTCAACCAGCATCTGTAGGCTTTCCGCCTCTTCTACCGGGTTCAAATCTGTACGTTGCACGTTTTCAATGATCGAGACTTCGAGCGGATCGCCGTTATTGAGAATGGTCGGAACCCGGTCCAGTCCGGCGGCCTCTGCGGCCCGCAAGCGCCTTTCACCTGCGACAAGCTCGATCTGTCCATTTTCATCCTTCCGCACCAGCAGGGGAAGCAGCACCCCCTGTTGTTTTATAGATTCGACGAGATCACGTAGATCTTCGGGATCGAAATACTTCCTAGGCTGATGTGGATTTGGTCGTATATCGCTGATCAACCGAAACTTCACATTTTCTCCCGAAGCAGCGTTAAAATCGTTGAGAAGGCTTCGTGCCTGTTCGTGATTACCCATCAAGGTGTCACGAACTGTTTTTCTGCGGGGAACATCCTGAGCGGCTTTATTGGCCATTTTATTACTCTCCGTATTCCGTTTTCAAAATATACAGAATTTCCCTTGCAAGCTCTCTGAAGGCTTTAGCACTGGAGGAACTTCCGTCATGTCTGAAAATTGTCTCGCGTTTTGCCTCCGCTTCCTTTAATTGCGCATTGATCGGGATCGATGTTTTGAATACTTGTTCCTCCGTGAAAATCGAATGAAGAGTCTCGACCACGCTTCGGCCAATATTAGTTCTTCGGTCAACCTTGTTGGCTAGAAGGCGAAGAAATTTTAAATCCGGATTATCCGTTTCTCGGATATCGGTAATGATCTTGATCGCGTTCATAAGACCCTCTAGAGAGTCCTGTGAGTCGATTTCGTGAGGAATCAAGGCCAAGTCGGCGCAGTTTAAGCTTGAAAGAACGAAAGTGCCGATGGTCGGGGAATTATCGATTAAGGTGATATCGTAGTTACTCTTGGCGTAGTCTCTCAAACGACGACGAAGACGAAGAAAACTTCCTTTTTGCTGTTGACGGATCAAATCTGGTTCAAGGGCCGCTGTGTCGCCGATATTGGGCAGTACGTACAGATTTGTATAAAGCGAAGGATAAATGCAATTTTCAGCGCGAATATTGTTATTATCGGACTCTAGGAGTTCGTAGAGCGTGTTGCGATAATTTCCACCAGGTAATAGACGGCTGGTGGTATTTACCTGTGAGTCCATATCGAGAATCAAAACTTTTTTCTTTTCTAAGGCAAGAGCATGTCCAAGATTGACCGTCACTGTTGTTTTTCCGACACCGCCCTTTCTATTCATAACAGCGATAATCAACCCCTTGTCCTTTTTTTTCATGTCCTCTTCCTTTTTAATAATCTGTAATGCAAAAGATTTGTACCTAGATATTAGATATCTATGCGAATGTCAAGGCAATTTTTTTGAAAATACAATGAAGAAGGAAATATTTAATTTGAGAAAAGACTTTTATTAACATAAAA
>CAZRMB010000102.1:0-8197 GCA_964600925.1 uncultured Syntrophomonas sp. | reverse complement strand
TTTTCTTTTGCATACTAATATTCAGACATAGCATTGGACAATGATAGCCCGCACAAGTATCGAAAAAAACCGGTTTATCATTCTGATCCATTTTAAGGATATAATCTTTGGTCAAATAATAAGTATCGCTTGCACCCGTCACATATCCGTTATGTCTTGTGGTTTCATCAATACTTCTCCAAAGCTCTGCATTTTTCGGCTCGGAGGAAGTAATTGCCAGTATTTTAAAGTTGTGGTCGGTAATGGTTATGGGGTTGCCAAATAAGACCGAAAGCTCGTCTGTCAGATATTGTAAGCCCTTGTTATCTTCGACGATCTGTAAGAGTTGACTATAAACATCAGAATAGTAGGAAAAAATATCCTGAATTATGTTAAATAACTCCGAAATGTCCATTAAGTTTTTAATAAGAAGTAAATTTGTATGCGGAAACATTTCATGATCAACATCAATATCAATGTTTTTGAGACAAGCAATGTACAGTGGAATATCGCCTTTATATTCCGAAGTAAGATATGACAAGTTTGTGACATACAAAGTATCTGAATCAATTGATGCATGCCCGGCTTGAAGAAATTTTACCTTTGATACTGGTCTTGGCTCTGACATAATGCTCTGCAAGTATTCAAAATCCACATCGCATAATCGGGCTAGAATCATTGGCAGTGTTATCTTCAATTTAACCATCCTTTTATTCAGGCTGATTTTAACATCAACATTATATATTATTATTCTACAATTATATGAATTATACGTCAAAATTTAAAGCGATTGTATGATGATTAACACATCTAAGAGGAATACAATTAAAGCGAATATAAGGTGACACGAAAACTTAACGTGTAATTTATACTTCTGTAAAGCAGGGAAGCGGTATATGTGAGTGAACAAGGGAAAGAAGTATCGAAGAATTCATCAACAAAAAAAACGATCGTTATCATAATTGCTGTATTACTTGTTGTTGGGGCTGCAACAGGCGCGGTTTTACTCAAAGCCAGCCAAAAACCTGCTTTCTGTGCCAGCTGTCATAATATGGAGCCCTATTATACGTCATGGGTAAATAGCGACCTTCTGGCCAATGGGCATGAAAAAGCAGGCGTAACCTGTCATGATTGCCATCAGGAGTCCATTCAGGCGAAGATGAGTGAAGGAGTAAAATATATTACCGGAGACTATAAGACCCCGCTGGAAAAGCGTAATTTCGGAACCAGGGAAATGTGTCTGGAATGTCATTCCGACGCAGGTACCGGCACACCAAAGGGAGATACATTCGAAACTGCTGCCAGTAAGACAGACTTTGAGGAGTCGAATCCTCACGCTAATCACAACGGTAACCTTGATTGTAACGAATGTCATAGTATGCACCAGCAATCCACGGTAATGTGCGTTCAGTGTCATGAGTTCAACTGGTTTGAGGATCTGGATTCAAGCTGGGATAAGAATTGATGATTTTTTCAGTATCAGGGATATTTATTGAAGTGAATCTGTGGCTCAGGTCGGGAAGATTGAAGAACGGGACATTTTAATAATAGTCAGCAATTGCACGATATGGGAATCCATAACTGCTAAAGATTGATAAACTCTGATTAGTGATATAATAATTATGACACTGAACTGATGGACTATTTTATAAAAGAGGTGATCAGCAACTAAATAGTCATATTATCAGGAAGTTGACCTCTATGATATAGAAAGGGCGTGGGAGTATGTTTAAAAAGTTGGCCGGACGTAAAAAGTTTGCTTTAGTAACAATAATGTTATTGCTTGTAACCATTCTGCTGCCTGGATGCGGAGTTTCCACTGAATCAGACAAGTCAAAAGAGAATGCTGCAGGGGAAACAATGAGCACAGATGTGGTTGTTGTTGGTTCCGGTGCCACAGGATTAGCTGCAGCAATCCAAGCGAGCCAGCTTGGCTGCAAAGTCATTATGCTTGAGCAAAATTCCATATTGGGCGGAACGACTAATATGGCCGAAGGTATAGCTGGAATTAATGATGAATACGCCAAAAGCATAGGTATACCTACTTATGACCTGGTGGAAGTCCTTAATAAAGCCGAACTGTATCATCATTGGGTAGCTGATCCTGAATTGCTTATGAAATTTTATGAGAATTCTGCTGATACCATATCCTGGTTGCAAAAACTGGGGGTAAAATTTAATATAGTTCAGGGCATGGGCTTTAAAACACATCATACCTATGATGGGTTAGGCAAACAATATGTAACAACACTTGTTGCTGCCGCAGAACAATTAGGGGTGGAAATTCTGACGGATACGTCTGGTCAGGAATTAATTATGCAGGATGGCAAAGTTGCCGGTATTAAGGCAAAAGCAAAAGACGACAGTACTTTGACCATAAACGCTCCGGTTGTGATTTTAGCTACTGGTGGATATAGCAGCAATACTGAGATGATAACAAAATATGCAGGAGTGGATCCTGAGAAGATCGTATATGCCGGACTGCCTGGCTCCACGAACGGCGATGGCATTAATATGGCATTGGCGGTAGGCGCATCTGATAAAAAAATTACTGGTGTCATTCAGTATTTTGGAGCTTTACTGGACGGTGATCAATATGGAACCGAGCTCTATAATGGAATGGTCCAGCCGATGCTCAGGGTCAACCAGGATGGCAAACGTTTCATATCTGAAGCAATGAATCAGCAAGACCCGTGTATGTATGGTAATGCTCATGTACAACAAGACGCAGTTTATCAAATCATGACCAAGGCTGACCTGGATCGTTTTACCACCCAGGGTGCGCCAAGCGGACTTCCCTATTATCAGGCCAACACTCCTTTGCCCGATTTTATTAATCAAATCGATAAAGTCGCTAAAATGGATAAAGGAAACGTTTTTGTTGCCGATACAATTGATGAACTGGCCGATATGATCAAAGTCGATAAAGCTGCGCTGAAAGCGACAATTGATCAATACAATGGTTATTGTGATACAGGGAAGGACCTGGAGTTTGGAAAAGACGCACAATTTTTATTCCCGATTGATGAAGTCGGTCCTTATTATGCGTTTAAAATCAAATGCGGTTATTTCTGTACCAACGACGGGTTGGAAATAACTCCACAGGCTCAGGTATTGGATAAAGACGGCAAGGTCATTCCCGGGCTTTATGCCGGAGGAAATGATACCGGCGGATGGTGCGGAGATACTTATGATATAGCGCTTATCCCGGGTACTACACAGGGTTGGGCTGCAAACACCGGACGCTTCGCAGCTGAAGATGCGGCTAAATATCTGAAAAAATAGTAAGACATGCTTTTTTGCATGACAAAAGATAATACGATCTGAATATCAATTAAATTGGCAAGGAATAAACAAAATTTCTTGCCAATTTAACATTTTAGTTTTACCATATACAGAACTATGAGAAGGGGATTGGTTCCGGAACATGAAAGCATTGCGCAATATTAAAAAAGCAGATTTGATTTTTGTATTAGTGCTTGCAATGATCATTGCGATAATTTGGTTGTGGAGCAGTTCTCATGAAAACAAATCAGAACTTGTCGCTGAAATTATTCGAAATGGGCAGGTTGTTCAAAAGATCGACCTCAATAAAGTAGAGACCCCGGAGTATGTTACTCTGACGGATGGCATTAAGATGACTATTCTGGCGGAAAAGGGAAGGATAAGAGTTCTGCATTCTGATTGCCCCAACAAGATTTGTGTGAATGCCGGATGGCTGACAGAGCCCGGTGATGCGGCGGTATGTATTCCGGCGGATACCATTGTAATAATTGATGTGCCGGATTAACAGTAGCCCAGGGAATTGTCAAAGGAGTTTTCAATATGACCGGAATGAAGTTAGGACAATATGTATACGGTGATTCCCTGATCCACCAACTGGATCCCAGAACTAAGATAATATGCTGTACATTGGCGGTAATTTCCGTAATGGCCAGCGTTAACCTGTATTATTTGTTTTCCTTGTTATTATTGATGGTGGCAACCATCATCTTTTCCCGTTTAAGCCTTAAATTTATTTTGAAGAATATCTGGCAAATAAAGACTCTCCTGCTGATCACCCTGCTTTTCCAGGCCTTTCTCACTCCGGGACAGGCCGTTTTAACAATTGGAACGATCAGTATGACCAGAGAAGGGTTGATCCTGGGATCAATCAATATACTGCGGCTGATTATTTTATTCATGGGTTCCCTGATTCTGTTAATGACTACCACACCCATGAAACTGTCGACCGGGATCGAATACTTCCTGCAGCCTTTGGGGAAAATGAACATGCCGGTCCACAACTTTACTACGATTCTTAGTATTTCATTTCGCTTTCTTCCAACTTTATTCGAGGAAGCGACCATCATTCGAAACGCTCAAAAATCACGGGGTTCCCAATTTGATTCGCCTGAACTGATGGTCAAGATCAAGAGTTATGCCGCTGTTGTTATTCCTTTATTTGAAGCATCGCTTAGCCGGGCGGCTGATCTGGGTGAAGCGATGGATAGCCGGTGTTATACTTCACATCCCAATCAACTTCGCATGAACAGCTTAAAAATGAAAGGCCGGGATGTTCTGGCGTTATTGTTTGTAAGTGTCATCGTATTGGCAGGTGTGCCGGTCAGTATTCTTATGAAGTGAGGTCCGTTTAAATGTCAGCAGGTATTGAAGTCGTTAATGTTACAAAACAATACAATGTTTTTGCGCTGGATAAGATCGATGCTTTGCGGGATATCACCCTTTCGATCAGGAAGGGTGAATATGTGGGGCTGCTGGGAATGAACGGTTCCGGAAAGTCAACTTTGGCCAGACTGCTTAATGGGCTTTTGAAACCGACGGCAGGCAAAGTATATATTAACGGAATCGATACTGCCGATCCGGCAAATCTGTCTGAAATACGCCGGCTGGTCGGAATGGTCTTTCAAAATCCGGATAATCAGCTGGTTTGTCCGATAATGGAGGAAGAAATTGCCTTCGGCCCGGAGAATCTAGAGCTGCCGCTGGCAGAAATCAGGCGCCGGGTAGACTGGGCGCTGCAAATTTGCGGTTTGGAGGAAAAGAGACATCACGCTCCGCATCTGCTGTCGGGCGGGCAGAAACAAATGGCGGCTCTTGCTTCTGTCCTGGCCATGCTGCCTGAATATCTGGTTCTCGATGAACCCACTTCCATGCTGGATCCTAATAGCCGAAGGATGCTGCTCAAGCAGCTTCATATTCTGAACAAACAGGAGGGTATAACCATCATTCTTATAAGTCATAATCCCGAAGATTTGTTGCAGACCGACCGGCTGATCGTTCTGGACCAGGGGGCGATTGCTCTGGAGGGGACTCCCCGGGAAGTATATGCGAATGTAAAGCTTAAGGACCTGGGCCTGGATGCCCCGTCTCTTTACCAGCTTATCGATCAGTTGGAATCAAATCAATTTCCGGTACCCGAAAGTGTCAAATCAATACCTGAGTTGGTGGAACACATATGCCAGCAATTATAGAAATCGATCATCTTTTCCATACCTATGCTGAAGGTTCTCCTTATGAGGTGGAGGCTCTTAAGGATATCGCTTTGTCTGTTGATGAGGGGGAATTTCTTGGCTTGTTCGGGCCCAACGGTTCCGGCAAGTCTACATTGATCCAGCATTTAAACGGACTGATTCGACCGCAGAAGGGGTCCGTTACCGTGTGCGGGATCGACGCATCCGATCCTAAGTTAAGCAGGGATCTCTGGAAAAGGGCGGGTCTGGTATTCCAGTACCCCGAACACCAGATCTTTCAAATTTCGGTCTATGATGAAGTGGCTTATGGCCCAAGAAACTTGAAACTGCCTGAAGCGACAGTGAAGGAAAGGGTTTATGAGGCATTGCAGCAGGTGGGGCTCATACAGGAAAATATTGCTCAACTGCCCCCGGTAACTTTGAGCGGCGGTATGCGCAGAAGAGTGGCTATCGCGGGAATATTGGCAATTCAGCCAGAAATACTCATTCTCGATGAACCCATGGCTGGCCTGGATTCGGCCGGCCGGAATCTGATACTCGACATTATCAGGAAACGTCAGGAAAAACATGAAACAACTGTGATGATTTCGCACAGTCTCAAAGAAATCATGACCATAACTGATAAAATAGCTATTTTGGACAGCGGCTGTCTGGTTTTTAAAGGAAAGGTAAAAGATCTGATGAATAAGCCCGAAGTTCTTGCCGGGTATCACTTTGAACTGCCGGAATATTTACAGATCGTCTATGAATTAGCCGCCAAAGGGTTTGATATAAAAACAAATATCAGCAGCATCAGAGAAGCAGGCGAGGAAATAATAAAACTTTTAAAAGAATCAGAACAACTGCGGATAAGCCCGGCCTGAATAATAAGGCGGCATAGTGAGAAAGGAAACCTTTAAAATGGACTCAGTATCTAAAATGGTATCGACAAAAAAATTGGCGGTAATTGCAATGCTGGTTGCCCAGGCAGCCGTACTTCATTATCTGGAAAGCTTGTTTCCCAATCCGGTACCCATACCGGGTGTAAAATTGGGGCTGGCTAATATCATTACCCTGGTGGCTCTGGTAGTATTCGATTTCAGAACAGCCATGCAGATTACCGTATTGAGGACGATCCTTGGTTCTCTGCTGGCCGGGACCTTGTTCGGCATGGGGTTCTTTATGAGTTTCGCCGGGGCGGTGACTGCAACGATCGTCATGGCACTTGTACTGCGGTCTTTTAAAATGCTCGGTATGGTTAGTATCAGCATATTAGGGGCTATAGCTCACAATATTGGACAGTTGCTCATGGCAGCTTTTGTACTGCATTTCCCCGGGATTTTCCTGTATTTGCCGGCGATGCTGGCTTTTTCGATACCTACCGGGATCCTGACCGGTCTTTTAATTAACGAGTTGGTGAAATACATCAAAGCGACTGATAGGGTTCATGCTATATTGGATGATTAAAAATTGGGTATTGTGTATGAAATGATATAAGTTTACAAGGTTGACTAACGTTTAAAAAAATGTGCGGCAAGTTTTTTGATCAGGCTGCCCCTGCTGTTTGCCCCCGCATTTACTCTCCCCCATTTAATCTGTAACCGCTATTTGCTATTATAATAATGTTAAAAAATAAAAACAGGAGAATTGCCATGTATGAACTGATACAAGCCGGTGAGCGCACCTGGTACATAAACAGCCCGGCCAAGGTGGGGATTTTTAAGATTAATGAGCAGGAGGTCTGTTTGATCGACAGCGGCAATGACAAGGAGGCGGGGCGGAAGATCAATAAGCTGCTGGAGGCCAACCATTGGACTTTAGCGGGGATTATAAACACCCACTCCAATGCTGACCATATCGGCGGCAATAAATTTCTGCAGCAAAAGACCGGCTGTAAAATAATTTCCACTGATATCGAAAATACTTTTGCCCGGCACCCGATATTGGAGCCTTCTTTTCTATACGGCGGTTATCCCTTCAAAGGGCTGCGCAACAAATTCTTGATGGCTCAGCCTTCAGAGCCGACTTACAATATCGACGATCATCTGCCGGAGGGGCTGGAATATTTCCGGTTGGGCGGTCACTATCTGGATATGATAGGGATCAAAACTGCAGACGATATTTGTTTCCTGGCCGACTGCGTCTTCGGCGAAAACATCCTTGACAAATACCATCTGTCCTTTGTCTATGATGCAGAGGCGTTTTTGGCCACTCTGGATTTTGTGGAACAGCTGGAGGCGAAATTATTTGTCCCGGCCCACGCGGAGGCTTGTGAGGATATCCGGCCTCTGGTGAAAGTCAACCGGGATAAGGTATATGAGATTATGGACCGTATACTGACTATCTGCAGTATGCCGCTATGCTTCGAAGACATTTTGCAGGCAGTTTTTGATCATTATGATCTGACCATGGATTTCAACCAGTATGTACTGGTTGGCAGCACGGTGCGTTCCTATTTGTCATACCTTTATGATCAGGGGAAAATGACCTGCGAAATCAAAGATAATAAGATGCTGTGGCAGACTATGGCTTAATTCAACTTTATTTATAGTTCGTTTAAACAAATCTGTTCCTGTTTTATATAATGATTTTCACATAGGGGCTTCGGTCTGGGTGCACTAATTTGCAGGGTTATTTTATCAGTCCCCGGACATATTCGCCGATGGCCAGGCTGGCGGTAAGGCCGGGGGATTCGATGCCGATGAGATTGATCCAGCCGGGGTATCCCAGTTCGCTTTCCTCTTTGATCACAAAGTCTTTCATTG
>CAZRMB010000101.1:0-8220 GCA_964600925.1 uncultured Syntrophomonas sp. | reverse complement strand
CAGTGATCGCCCGCCGCCGATTTCGGGCGCACAACCTTTCGGGCGCACAATGTGCTCCTACAACGCGTGAGCCAGGGATCTCCTCACCCCTCACCCCTCACTGTCAAATATGGAAGCAAGAAGAACGTCCCCTTGCTTCCAAAAGAACGTTCCTCTGCATTTTAAATGATTTGCTGTGATTTAAGTTCCTGCAATTCTTCCGGGCTGAGGCCGATACGTTCATATATCTCGAGATTGTGCTCGCCCAGACCGGGAGCTGGCTTGTCAACAGAACCGGGAGTGAGACTCATTTTTACCGGAACCCCCTGGATAATATATTTGCCGAGATTGGGGTCTTCCATTTCCACGATCATTTCCCTGCCTCTTAACTGCTCATGTTCGACAACTTCACTTACTTTTAATACTGGTGCATACAGAAGACCATATTCGTAAAAGATCTCCTCGATTTCTTTCCGGTTTAACTGCTTTGTCCAGTTGCTGATGATTTCGAACAATTCGTCTTCGTTTTTCTTGCGGTCACTGTTGGTCAGGAAACGGGGATCTTCGATCAGCTCTTCCCGTCCGATGGCTTTGGCAAATGGCGACCAGTCATTGGTGTTTGCTACACTCAGAATGCAGTATCCGTCTTTGGCTTCAAAGCAATCATATGGATAGCCGGCTACATCCCTGTTGCCATTCCTTACCGGTTCTTCTCCCAGGACCGAATAAAGCACAGCTGCATTTTCAATGGCATGGAACATGGTATCTGTCATGGCTACATCAATATACTGGCCTTCGCCTTTTTCAGCCCGGTGAATCAATGCCATCAGAATACCGATCACTGTGAAGGCACCGGTCATGCTGTCACCGGTGGAATTTCCTGTTGCTGTCGGCGGTCCGTCCGGAAAGCCGGTCATGTTCATGACGCCGCTCAAGGCTTCGGCAATGGAGGCAAAGGCTCCCTGCTGTTTCAAGGGGCCGGTTTGCCCAAATCCGGATAGGGATGCCATGATTATGCCCGGATTGACCGATTTCAGTTTTTCATAGCCCAGGCCCATTTTTTCCATGGTTCCGCCCCGGTAGTTTTCCATTACTACATCGGCCTGTTTGACTAATTCCAGAAATATTTCTTTTCCCCGCTCAGACCTGAGATTGAGCGTAATGCTTTTTTTATTGCGGTTTACAAAGGCAAAATAAGCACTTACACCGTCTTTCAGGGGCTCCCATATCCGGGTCTGGTCCCCGCCTTTGTGGTTTTCAATTTTTATAACTTCAGCACCGTGGTCAGCCAGCTGCATGGAAGCAAAAGGGCCGGAATATGCTGTGGTAAGATCCAGTACTACGATTCCTTCAAGTGCTTTCATCGATGATATTCCTCCTGTTGCTGCATTCGCTATTTTTTCTCCCACCATGGCGGCCCTTCATTAAGAATCAGGGGCATTTCCTCTGCAGGTATCTGCAAACCCCGGTCAACTTCCTTGGGGATAACACCGATACCGGTAGCCCTGGCTACGAGGAGGGGTGGTTCAAGATATTTACATTGTCCTTCTTTGTCTATGGGCTCGATAACCTTTAATACTTCCACTTCAAAACGAGCTGATGTGTTGCCCAGGCGGGACAGCCAGCCCCAGACTTCGATATAATCTCCGGCAAAAACGGGATGATACTGTTCAATATGCTCGTAAGCTGCCAGCAGTCCTTCGTCTCCTCCGCGCATAACGCCGAGTTCAGTTGCACAATCTCCCACTAATTCCAAAATTTTTGCCATATTTATAATGCCGCCGCCATAATGTACATCTTTTTCGCTCATTCTTACTCTGATAAGTGCTTTTTTCATTTCTATCACCCTTTTTTCATTTTTTATTTACTCTGTTTTTACGAAACCTTTGCTCATACGGTATTTGGAAAAGATCCAGGCTATTATAACCAGACCGGCTACCAGCCCAAATATCCAGGGTACGTCCATGCCGGCCAGAAGAATGAAACCGATATTTAACAGGACACCAAGTATAATAGATGCTTTTAGTATTGCTTTAGGGATCTTCACCGCTGAATTCTCATACAGTTCAGGGTATTTTTTGGGCAAAAACCAGCAGGCGATGCCGCACATGATCGAACCGCCGAGGAAACCGAAAACAACGATCAGAGAAAGCAGATCGATATCCATTTGCAAAACGATCAGCAGCAGTGCAAAGACAGTCAGTGTAGTAAGAGCATAGTAGGGGGTGCCATTTTTATTGATACGGCAAAAAGCATCGGACAGGAAACCGGTTTCGCCTAATACTATAAAGTCCCGGGCGAAAGTCATTAACACGGCGTTAATAGTAGTAGCAACTGCCAGCAGTGCTCCGATCCCAAGAATGACCTGTGCCCAGCCCGGTAAGAATACCGCAGCAGCAGTAGGCACCGATGCTTCAGCTTTGGCGATGATTTCCCAGTTAACGACGCCATTGGTCACATAACCGACTAATAAATAGAGCACTGTTACTGCCACCAGTCCAATGATGATTGCCTTGGGCAGGTTGCGCTGGGGATCACTGATTTCAGAACCCATTTCTGATGCGATCTGATAACCGGTATAGGAGAAGAAGGCGGTCACCATTGCAAACAGCAACCCACCGGTACCAAAGGGGAACCAGGTCTTAAGACCCTGATACTCGGTGATATGCCCCAAACCCGGCAGGGCGAACATCAACAATGCTCCGATTATGATGATGGTCATGATGATCTGAACTACGGTAGCTGTTTTTAACCCCATCATGTTGATGATATATAACAATAACAGAATCGCGATGGCAGTCGGGAATACCGGGGCTGCAGACACATAGTGATGCAGGTAATGTCCGAAACCGACTGACATGGCTGCTAACGCTGAAATGCCGGCAATGATAAACATCCAGCAGCTGACAGCGCCGACTATGGGATTAAGCAGTTTCGAGGTATAGGCATAAATTGCCCCTTTACTGGGGATGGAAGAGCCAAGCTGCATATAGTAAATGGACCCGATAAAGGCCGGAATAGAAGCAAGCCCATAGGCCATCCACATAGAGGGGCCAGTTTTGGCAGTTATGGGGCCAAGCAGGATGAATATGGAAGCGCCGATCACGCAGCCGATGATAATGGCTATGGCACCAAACAAACCTACTTTAGGTTCATTTTCATTATTCAAAACTGTATTCATATAGCACCTCTTTCTTAATTTAAGAATTAAATAATTCCTTGGTCTGTTAAATCCTGTATAACTTGTTTCGTGATTCCGATCCCGGCATAGATTTCTTCATTATTTTGTCCCAATTCCGGGGAAGTAGATTCTATAGCTGCTTCAAGCGTGCTCATTTTGATCGGTACACCCGGAACCATAACTTTTCCCATTATGGGGTCATCCAGTTCCACCACCATATCTCTTGCCTTTATCTGTTCCAGCTGTGCTGCTTCAGCAATAGTTAAAACCGGTGCAAAGGGGATCCCCGTCGGCATGAACATTTCTTCCAATTCGGTTCTGGTTTTGTCTTTGCTCCAATCATTGATCAGTTCAGTAAGTTCTTCTTCATTTTCCTTGCGCACCACAAAGTCACAGAACCTGGGGTCTTCAATGAGGTCAGGACGCTGCATGACCTGGCATATTTTTATCCAGTGCCCGGGAGTTCCGCATCCCATCACATACCAGCCGTCATTGGCCCGGTAGGCGTCATAGGGTGCGCCCAGAGGATCGCGGTTTCCGATACGGGTGGGATCGGCTCCCAAAGAATAATTAGGGAGGTTGCATTCGGTAGCACTGAAAAGCACATCTGTCATGGCCACATCTATATACTGGCCTTCGCCGCAGCGTTCCCGATGCAGCAGGGCCATTAAAATGCCGACCAAAAGCATAGTGCCGGTGAAGGTGTCACCGATGGAAGTGCCGGTTTTTACCGGGGGGCCGTCGGGAAATCCGGTCAGATCCATTTGCCCGCTCATGGCTTCCGCGATGATGGCAAAGGCAGCCCGGTCACGCAGAGGGCCATATTGGCCAAAACCTGACAAGGAGGCGTAAATGATATCATGTTTTGCCGCTTTTACTGTTTCATAGTCTATTCCAAGCTTGGCTGCATACCCTGGCCGGTAATTTTCTACGACAATGTCAGCGGTTTTGACCAAATCTAAAAATATTTCTTTTGCTTCAGGTCTTTTCAGGTTTAAGGTAATACTCTTTTTATTGCGGTTTACCAGTGTGAAATAGCCGCTTTTGCCATTTACGATCGGGTTCCACCATCTGGTCATATCTCCGGTTTCAGGCATTTCGATTTTTATTACTTCGGCTCCGAAGTCGGCTAAAAACTGTGTACAAAAAGGTCCGGAATATGCCTGGGTCAGGTCGAGTACGCGCATACCTGCAAGTAATTTTTTCATAATAATTCCTCCGTAAATTACTTCTTTAAATATCTTTTTCTAAAAGCGCAGCAGCATTTTTATAAAGCGCCCCTTCTAAAACCTCAGGCTTAAGCGGTAACTGCTTGAATTCGCTGATACTTTGCTCAAAATCTATAACCGGCCAGTCGGTGGCAAACATAAGCTGTTTTTTTAACTGAGAATTCCCATATACCAGCATCGGTTCCCATCCGGTCCCTGGTTTACTCATATACTTGGGGGATACACCACCAAACTCAATATAAATGTTGGGGTGTTTCCAGGCAACTGCGACCATTTCTGTAACCCACGGCCAACCGCCGTGATTAGCTACAATTTTTAGTCCGGGGAAAGCACAGGCAATTTTATCGAGATATAAAGGATGACTGTGTTCAATAGGATGAAACTTAGAAAAATTAACTGATGCATGACAAGTAATAATAAGATTCCTGTCCCTGGCCAACTCGCAAACATTCATGTAATAAGGATCAGTAGCATTGGTATTAAAAGACCAGGGCTCCAGGTTAATTCCTTTACATCCCCATTTTACAGCATTTTCGATCAAATCCAATGCATTGTCACCGGAAGTCGGATCGACTGTTATGAAACCGGTAAATTTCTCCGGATACTGTTTGGACAGTCTTTCAACTATTGCATTTACTTTGTGATAATCTCCGAACTCCACTTCAGCTTGCAAAACTGCGTGCGTAACATCACTTTTCTCCATTAACTTCAACAATACCTGAGTATCCATTGACAATATTGTTTCCATACCATATAGTTCAACATAATGCCGCATATCCTCAGGGAATTCAGTCGCGCTCTGAATTTCTGAGTATTGTTCGCTGGGAGGAATTCTGACTCTGAAATCGACTGTCATTTTTTTGTGCCTCCTTTAATAATTTTGCATAAAATTATAAACTGACACGGTTTCAATTACATTATATGCAGATGTTGACATGGTGTCAATAATTATTTATGATTATTAGAGTAAGAAAAATTTTTTAATTTTTTAATAATGGTGGGAATTATGAATAGTAAAAAGAAGAAATCGGAAATCACAAAAGCAAAAATATTTAACGCTGCTTATGATGTTTTTATGGAAGAAGGATTTGAAAACTCAAATATAACCAAAATCGCCAAACGTGCCGGGGTGGCATATGGGACTGTTTATACTTATTTTATCAGCAAGGAAGATATCCTGGCCCAGATTTTAAACGAGGATATATTAAAAAAAGTCGATAATATAGTGTATGTCAAATATAACCCGAAAACCCTTGATGTGGCCAAAGTCATCATCAATAAACAAATCACAGCTTTTTTTGAAATCGCCGCGTATCACAAACAAATGCTGAAAATCATGCGTGAAGCAATGGGTGTCACTGCTGATATAAGAGAATTGTGGAGGGCAAACATCGCTGCCGCAGAAAAAAGGATCGCCAAAGATATAAAGCGGAATCAGGCCGCAGGCTTTGCCAAAAAAAGCCTTGACCCTGCAATTGCCGCTAAATTGCTTATGGGTTTTATCGATACGCTTTTCTGGGACATCGTAATGGATGCGATCGACGATATCGAGCAGCTTGCCGACTACGTTGTGGAATTATATATGTTCGGCCTGTACATTCCGGAATGATTGTGACACTTAAAGAAGCAGAGGCGCAGCGCCTCTGCTTCTTTTTTTATGGGATCCTTCGCTTGTGCGTTGCAGGGGCAGATATCATCTGTTTTGATTACGAGGCGTGAGGCCGCGGGCGATCATTGATCGCCCCTACAGAAACGATTGCATCACATTTGTAGGGGCGTCATACCATATAGGGCACAGGCAGCGTGCGCCCGCATAGAAGCCCTACTGTTACACCGCCGCCAAAATGTACACCTACAAATATTTGCCGGGCCTTTATAGGAAGATGCAGGATATGAAAAGAAGCGTGAGCCAAGGATCTCCTCACTCCTCACTCCTCACTGTTTTATCCCCCTGCTTCCTGGACTATTTTTTCAGCACTGATAATAGATTTGTAATAATTACTTTTTTAAAAAGGGGGGGCTTTATGAAACTTATGGCATTGAAATTACACAGCGGTAAGTTGAACGGAGTGCTGATATACGCACTGGTTTTGTGCCTGGGCCTGGGAATGCTGGCCTTTCCCCGGGAATCATACGGGGCAGCGGAAAAATATACTGTCAGGTATATGACCATCGAGGGGGCCGAAGGTGCTGAGCTGCCGGCCCATGTTTATGTACCCGCCGGTCCGGTGCCGGAAGGAGGCTTCCCGGCAGTTATCTTTATTCATTCCTGGTGCCTGAATGAATTTGAGTATGAAACCAAGCTGCAGGAGTTCGCAAAGAACGGTTATATAACCATTTGCTACACTTGCCGGGGCTGGTATTTCGTACCCGGTGAAAATGATGTGGCCGGCCCGCTGGAAATGCAGGACTTGAACAATGTTGTGGACTGGCTGCTGGCCAACACCCCGGTTGACCCGGATAATATCGGCTCAACCGGCATTTCCTACGGCGGGGGCCAATCTCTTTTAGCCTTAAAGTTCGAACCCCGGATCAAAACCGTGGTCCCGATGAGCGGATGGACTGACCTGTATGAATCTTTGGCGCCCAATCACTCCATGAAACTGGGCTGGTCTGCTTTTCTGCTGGCTTCGGGCTATACTATGGCCAGACCAAGTGACACTATGGCAAGCTGGCTGACTGCTATTTTGTCTGATACAAATGTGGAAGAAACTCTTGAAAGCCTGGCGGTTCGTTCGCCAGTGACTTTCCTGGATGACATCAACTCCCGCCGCCCGGTTCCGCCGGTTTTTATCGTGCAGGGGATAAATGATGACCTGTTCACTTCGCGCCAGATGGTTGATTTTCATCAGCACTACCGGGGCAGGAAAAAGATCATACTGGCCAATGGCGTTCATGGATCTGCTGAAATACCGGGTTTGCTTACTTTCCCCAGCTCCATCTGGGACCAAACTTCAGATTGGTTCGATTACTGGCTGAAAGGTGAAGATAACGGTATTATGGATGATGCTCCGGTTTCGATCTACCGGAACTGGACTAAAAGCCAGGCGGAATTCGATGAATGGCCGGTCACCAATGATAGCATCTCTTTGTATCCGGCTAATGAGTATATCAAAGGCAAATTGTCGAAACGAGGCAGTTTAAACAGCAGTGAAACTGCAGATGAGCAGTCGGTCACGCTGAAAAATACGCCGCTTTCCATGTCGGCAACTTCCGGCATGTTTTTCCTCTCGCCGGCCCTGCAGTCCTATCTGGACGTTTATGTGACCGGTTCTGATCCTTCCGGCATGGGCAAAGGTACAGTTACTTTCCAGACCGAAACGCTGGCGGAAGACACAATTGTCATGGGAACTCCCCGCATCAAATTTCTGGTTCGCCCGGATAAGGATATCTTCCAGCTGAATTTCTTCATCTATGATGTGAATAAAAGCGGCACCGCAAAACTGGTTTCACATTTGCCCTATACCGGCTGGCGGTGCAGCCCCGGCGAAATAAACCAGGTCGATGTGGAGATGAATGTCCTGGCTCATAAATTTGAGGCCGGGCACCGGATCCGCCTGGTAGTCACTACATCAGACATAGTTTATGTAATGCCGGTTCGGGAAGATTTCGATGTGGAATTATTCTGGGGAGGAAATACCGGCTCCAGCCTGGAACTGCCGGTTTTGTAAGCGTGAGGGGATTAATCGTGAGGGGTGAGGGGCGTACTCCTCACTCCTCACTCCTCACGGTTTTACCCCCCTGCTTCCTAAAAATTTTTAAAGGAGAATTCCCGTAAGATGTCCTTGATGATGTCATTTTCCTCTTTTTTCAGCCATTCTGATTGGTCAT
>CAZRMB010000100.1:0-8370 GCA_964600925.1 uncultured Syntrophomonas sp. | reverse complement strand
TGCCAACATTTACATCAAGGGATTTAGGATTGAATTAAGAATGTAAAATATAGATTTAATAACAGGAGTTGAAACGATGAAAAGAATATATCTGTTATGCTGTTTTGTTTTTATGTTTTTATTGGTGGGGGCAGCTCCATTATCAGCCAATACCGGCCCGGCCATAAAAATTGACGGACAACCAAGAATGTTTGATCCCCCCTGCCAAATCGTTGATGGACGAACCATGATTCCGGTTCGGTATGTAATTGAAGATTCGGCGCTGCAAGGCATAGTGACATGGAATGCGGATTCTTCCGAGGTAGACATTGTATGTAAAAACAAGCATTTTGTTTTCAAGATCGCAAGCCATACAGTGGTTGTAGATGGTGAGTACATAGATTTGGATGTTGTTCCCTACATATATCAAAATCGTACTTACATTCCTCTGCGCTTCCTGGCTGAACAGCTGTCCGCTCAGGTAACCTGGAACACTTCTGCCAGAGAAGTAAGCATTGATTTTAAACCGAAGAAGAGTGAAGTGTTTGCCTACTATTACTACCGGGCTTTTGACGAATTTCAGGCAAATGCCGGTTCAATTACCGATGTAGCTCTGCGCTGGTTTGAAACCAATGAAAACGGTGACCTTTTTTATGAATACCAGGATGATTATAATAAGGTCCTTCAGTTTGCCCGCGATAATAATATTAAAACCCATGCCAGTGTGGTTTTTATGGATAAGGAAGGTATGCATGAACTGCTTTCCGACCCTGCCCGGCGTCAATATCTGGTTAAGCAGTTAAGTGAGCAGGTGAAACAGAATAATTATGACGGTGTAAATATTGATTTTGAATTTTTGGGACAGGGTGACCGGGATAATTTTACGTTGTTTTTGCAGGAACTAAAACAAAGTCTGGGCAATGACAAACAGTTATCCGTGGCGTTGTTTGCCTGTACGAAACCGCAGAGTTGGCTGGCTGGCTATGATTATGATGCCATCGGGGGGATTGTCGATCGGGTTGTCATCATGGCTTATGATTACAATTACAAGACCAGCCCCGCCGGACCGGTTGCCCCTTTATGGTGGGTGGAAGACGTAGTCGCTTACCTCAAGACCATTATCCCAACTGAAAAAATCTTGCTGGGTCTGCCCACCTACGGTTATGACTGGGGTGAAGGGATTGATACCGCTACCGTCACGGCCAAACGACTGCAGAGCTTGAAAAATCAGTATAATTTGACGGAATCCTTTGATGAAGCAAGTATGAGTCCTTATTACAGTTATGTTGACAATAATGGCGTGAGTCATCAGATATGGCTTGAGAACAGAGCGAGTTTGAATACCAAGCTGGAGGTAGCCCTGGATAATAATTTGGCGGGAGTATCCTTCTGGCGGATCGGTAACGGATTTACTGATCTGTATGATTTGCTGGCAGAAAGAATGACAGGCAATTAATCTTTATTGGAAACAGGGGAAAGTTTGAATGGCTTGGTGAAATCATTCAGATTATCCCCTGTTTTTGTTTTTACTGTTTCGAATCAAAATATGCATTGACCAGATCCAGCAAGGAGGTCAAGGCTGGGGACAGCCATTTGTTTTTGTGATAGACGATTTGGGTATACATTTCGATTTTCGGTTCGTTCAGCTTGAGGTCAACCATGTTGCCGACGGTCAATTCTTTTTCGACTGCCGCGTAAGGCAGCAGTGCGATTCCCAGGCCACTTAATACAAACTGTTTGATCGGCTCAATGCTATCAAATTCATAGGAGGACAACGGCCGAATTTTATATTCCGCAAAATATTTTTCAATCGCGGAGCGGTAACTGCAGTCACGTTCCGTAAAGATGAAGGTCTCTTTACTAATATCGCCGAGTTCGATAAAATTTTTGGCGGCCAGATGGTGTTCATTATTGGCCACAACAATCATTGGTTCTTCACATAATACACGCGCCAGCAGATCATCATCTTTGATCATGCCATCCAGTGAAAAGGCTACATCAATGGTGTTGTCATGCAGCCATCTTTGAAAATCAAGCGGTGTTCCCTGACGAATAACCAATTTTACCTGGGGATAAAGACGACTGTATTCCTTCAACAGGGCCGGCAGTTTAAAAATACATAATGATTCTGCAATGCCAACGTTTAATATGCCATTGGGCTCAGAAGATGAAGTCATGGTTTCTTTTATCTCGGCGGAATATCTGAGTAGTCTTTTGGCATGAAACAGCAGCTTTTCACCATCAACCGTCAGGGCGATCCTTTTCCCTAAACGTTCAAACAGTTTGGTGTTGAATTCTTCTTCCAACAAACGAATCTGGGTCGTTATGTTTGACTGGGCATAGCCCATCTTCTGAGCAGCTCGCGTAAAGCTTCCTTCTTCAGCAACGGTAACGAATATTCTCAACTGACGTAATTCCATCATGACCTCCGAATGTATATTATTAATTAAATAGATTAATATTATCAAATCAATCTATTTTACTGGATGATAATTTGATGATAAGTTAGATTCTAGAAAATAACCAGCTGAATATTTTGCGTAATTTATTCTGACAATATTTTTAATTACCAGAGAGGAAGTATGCAGATGGATAAACCGATTTTGTTTGAAGGTTCAGCCGTGGCCATTATTACTCCTTTTAAAGATGATTTGATCGATTATGACAAACTGGCGGAATTGATTGAATTCCAGATCGAAAATAAGTCTGACGCGATTGTTATCTGCGGAACAACCGGAGAAGCCAGCACCATTCCTGACTTTGACCATATCGCTGCCATAAAATTTACGGTTGAGAAAGTCCATAAAAGAGTTCCGGTAATCGCTGGTACCGGCAGCAATCATACCAGCCACGGGATTGAATTGTCACAGGCGGCTGAAACTGCCGGAGCGGATGGAATATTATCCGTGACTCCTTATTACAATAAAACTACCCAAAAAGGTTTGTATGCACATTTCAAAGCAATTGCCGGAAGTATCCATATACCAGTGATCCTGTACAATGTACCAACCAGGACCAATCTGAATATAAATCCGGAGACGGTGCAGGAATTGTCGCTGATTGATAATATCGTTGCTATAAAGGAATGCAATATGGCCCAGGTCGGGGATATAATTAGTTTATGCGGGGACGACTTCGCTCTTTATTCCGGTGATGACGGCATGGTGGTACCGATGCTGTCCCTGGGCGGCAAAGGTGTCATATCGACTACCGCCAATCTGATCCCGGCCGATTTTCATCAAATGGTAGCCAATTATTTGGCTGGCGATATTGAAAAAGCCAGAAAAATTCAGCTGCGGGCGTTGAATCTGATCAAGGCTCTATTTATCGAAGTCAGTCCCATCCCGATCAAAGCTGCGCTTAATTTGCTGGGCATGAATGTAGGAATATGCCGCATGCCGTTGGTGGAAATGAGTGAAAAGAACCTGGCTATCCTGGAGCAGGAAATGAAAAACTACGGTCTGTTAAAATAATAAGAAACAAGGTCGCTTTGCAGCCCCAGAAAGTGCATTAAAAATCGTTTTTCGGACTTCTGCCAATGCCAACGGTATTGCGGAGTCCGATTAATTTTCTATATTCGTCAAAATGAGTCAAATCATATATAATGTTCATGAATATAAAGAAGCTGACCGGGCCGGCAAATGCACAGGCAGCGGTTAAAATACCAGGGGAGGGGAAAGAATGACTATTGAACAGCAGGGTCTTTTTGAAGAAGAAGAGCCAAAAAAGCAGGCAGAGATTACTGCCGCGCGATTTATACCCGAACCCGTTCAGGACATTGCTTTCCTGCCCGGAGTAAAAATGGAAGAAGCTTATCCTGAATTTAATGAGCTGGAACTGCTGAAAAACAAAGCGTTGGGCTGCCAGGGGTGCCGACTGCGGGAGACCTGCAAGCAGGTGGTATTCAGTACCGGCAGGGTTGATTCAAAGATAATCTTTGTCGGTGAAGGACCAGGCAGTGATGAAGACGAGCAGGGCATTCCATTTGTGGGACGTGCCGGCCAGTTGTTAAACCAGATTTTGGCTGCCGCTGAGTTTGTTAGAGAAGAAGTATATATAACCAATGTGGTGAAATGCAGACCTCCGGGCAATCGTTTGCCAAACCCTGATGAGGTCAAAGTCTGCCGTAATTATCTTGAGGCTGAAATCAGAATCATCCAGCCAAAAATAATTGTCTGTCTGGGAGCAGCGGCTACCCAGGCGGTGGTCGATCCCCGGGCCAAGATCAGTCAATTGAGAGGAAAGTGGCTGCAGAGAAATGGAATGAAAATAATGCCTACCTATCACCCGGCCGCTTTACTGAGAAACCCTAATTACAAGCGTCCGGTCTGGGAAGATTTTAAATTGATCCGGGATACGTATCATAGCTTGCCATAACGAGTGGAATATTTGAGGTGAATCGATGGATCTGATCATAAATAATGAAGAAGAAATGTTGGCTCTCGGCAAGGAATTTGCTTCCGTGCTGCAAGCCGATGACGTTGTTTATCTCACCGGTGAACTGGGTGTGGGCAAGACCACGCTGGTGAGGGGAATTGCCAGAGCAAGGGGTTATGAAGGACGGGTGACCAGTCCTACCTTTACGCTGATGAACATATATGAAGCTGATCCGCCCCTTTATCATTTTGATTTCTATCGCCTGGAGACAGGGGATACATATGATCTGGGACTGGAAGATTATCTGGAAAAACAGGGCATTTCCCTGATCGAATGGCCGACCCTGAACGACCAATCACTGCCTGCAGAAGCTTTGCTGGTAGCGATTACACTGCTGTATGATGACTATGATCTCGCCCGTTCAGTGCAGATAACTGCCCGGGGAGCGAGATATGAAAAAAAACTTGAAGGATTGATGAAGCTTGTACATTCTAGCCATAGATAGTGCTACCCCGGTGGCCGGCCTGGCGTTGCTCAATGATCAAAAAGTGATTCGGGAAGATTTTATTAATTATAAGAAAACCCACTCGGAGACATTAATGCCAGGCGTGGATCGGGTTTTGCATGATTGTGAAATGAATGCGGCTGATATAGATGTGATAGCAGTCACAGTTGGCCCCGGCTCTTTTACCGGTTTGCGGATCGGGCTGGCAACGGCCAAGGGTCTGAGTATGGCCTGCGGGAAACCGCTTATTGGTATATCCACGCTTGATGTGCTGGCCCATAATATTGTCTTCAGCAATCATTTGGTATGCCCTTTGCTGGATGCACGTAAACAGGAAGTATACACCGCTTTTTTTGCTGCTGAAGGGGACGTACCGAAGCGCTTAACACAAGATATGGCTTGCTCACCGCAGGATATGGCTGTGCAGGCAAAAGATATGGCCTCGGCCACGGGAAAAAGTCATATCACCCTTTTAGGCGACGGCTTTTATCCCTACGAAGATTATTTCCGGGAGTACTTTAAAGATGATTTGCAAGTTGCTCCGGGACCACTGATGCTGCCCCGGGCTGCAGCGTTGGGCAGTTTGGCCTGGCATAGAGCGAAAAATAATGATTTTGATGATACTTTTGCACTGCGGCCGGTTTATGTAAGGCTGTCAGAGGCAGAATACAAGTTGGGCAAGGGAGCGTTATAGTTGCTGAATGCAAGATATATGATCCGGAAAATGACCGAAACCGATCTGGACAAGGTGACGATTATTGAAAAGGAATCGTTCAGCCTGCCTTGGTCGCGGGATTCATATCTGGGAGAACTGAAGAACAGTTTTGCCAATTATCTGGTTTGTGATGACGGCGGAGATATAGCTGCTTATGGTGGTATTTGGGTGGTTTTTGAGGAAGCTCACATTACCAATGTAGCAGTATCCAGTAAATATCGCGGACAAGGAATTGGCAGTGATTTAATGAAGGAACTGGAGAAAATTGCCCGTACCAAACACGCTACCCGTATTTTTCTTGAAGTCAGACCAAGCAATGTTGCGGCATTGGGCATGTACGACAAGCTTGGCTATGTACAGACCGGGCAAAGAAAAGCTTATTATACAGACAACGGAGAAGATGCATTGATCATGACCCGTTATTTATTCTGATGAAGTTGGTGTAAAAATGAAAGACATTTTGATTCTTGGAATAGAAAGTTCATGTGATGAAACGGCGGCTGCGATTGTAAAAAATGGTCAGGAGGTCTTGTCCAGCATTATCAATTCGCAGATCAGCATACATCAGCAGTTTGGCGGGGTCGTTCCGGAAGTGGCATCCCGCAAACATATTGAAAACATTGCCCCGGTGGTGGAAACAGCCTTTCAGGAAGCCGGCCTTAAATATAATGAAATTGATGCGGTGGCTGTCACCAATCGCCCCGGGTTAATCGGAGCATTACTGGTGGGGTTGTCCTTTGCCAAAGCTTTTGCCTATGGGCTTGGCAAACCCTTGATTGCGGTTGACCATCTACAGGGCCACATCTGGGCAAATTTCCTTTTGCATCGGGAAATTAGTTTCCCTGCCGTTTGCCTGGTTGTATCCGGAGGCCATACCAGTCTGCTGTTGATGGAGGGCATGGGTAAAAGCCGGTTGCTGGGAGAAACCCGCGATGATGCAGCGGGCGAAGCGTTTGATAAAGTAGCACGTTTTTTAGGATTGGGCTATCCTGGCGGTCCGGCCATCCAAAAAGCAGCCCAGCGGGGGACAGCTGGTATTTACAGTTTGCCCAGGGTATTTCTTGATCGTGACGATTATGAATTCAGTTTCAGCGGACTAAAGACTGCGGCTATGAATCTCTGGATCAAACAATCAAGAAGAGGAGAAACCCGCGCTGAAGACATGGCTGCTGAGTTTCAGGCTGCACTTGTTGAGGTTTTGGTGGAAAAGACGATTCGCGCAGCTAAAAATCATCAGGCTCGCTCAATTTTGTTGGCGGGAGGCGTTGCTGCCAATCAATTACTTCGACAATTAATGACAATTAGATCGAATGAAGAGGGTCTGCAGTTGTTTTATCCATCGCTTGATTTATGTACTGACAATGCCGCAATGATCGCTGGTAAAGCCTATTATGACTACATCGATGGTTTTTTTGCCCCTCTCAATATTAATGCACAACCAAGCCTAAATTCCTTGTGATTTAGCCTGTGGATAATGTGCATAAGTCTGTTGATAACTGCTGCTTCTTGATTTCTGACCTTTTTAATAATTGCATCAAAATAAAAGCGGCTATAAATGGGAAAATAAACTTGTGGATAATTTCCGAAGAAGGGATTGATATGGGTGCATCCGGTCTTACTAGAATTTGGCAATATTAAGATATATTCTTGGGGATTTATGTTAGCTATAGCAGTTATTGTTGCAATTATCGGATTGACAAAATTGTTTAAACGCGAAGGCTATGATCCCGATTCGGTGTTGGATTTGGTTATACTTCTGGTTCTGGCGGGGATCGTGGGATCACGCTTGTTGTACATTATCGCCTATCAATGGCAGGAATTACTAAACGATCCGGCTGCAGTATTATCTTTAAAAAATGGTATAAGCGGCTTGGTATGGTATGGATCGGTCTTGCTGGATGTTCCTTTGTTTATCTGGTATTTACGCCGTAAAAAATACCCTATGTGGAATGTGCTGGACATGTTTGCTCCCTTCGTAGCACTTGGTTATGCCATTGTAAGGATCGGATGTTTCCTCAACGGCTGTTGTTACGGCGAATTAACCAGTTCTGCTTGCGGCGTTGTTTTCCCGTATGTGGACAGTTTTACTCGTTATCCGACCCAATTGTTCAGTTCCGGTATCAACTTTATTCTGTTTGGAATTTTGTATTGGTATTATCCACGCCGTAGCTATGATGGAGAAGTTTTCGTATTTTATTTTATGGGCTATTCGGTTTACCGTTTCCTGATTGAATTTTTACGTGAAAGTCAGGTCAACTTCGGGGTATTTACCATGAGTCAACTCATTAGTGTGGGGATATTCCTGCTGGCTTTACTGTTGCATATCTGGAAAAAGAAACAAGTCGCCAGACAACAAAGCTAAGCTTGGATGAGGAGCGATTCTAATGCATATAAACCTTAACGGTTCCAAGGATAGCCTGCGAGATGAAATGAAAGCGAAACGCAAGCAGCTCGCACCGGAGCAGATGCAGCAGGCGGCGCAAATGATCGCCAGACGGCTCAACGATTTACTGCCGGTGCAAAAGGCCAAAACGATCATGGGATATGCACCAATGCGAAACGAAGTTGATTTGGAATCATTCTACGAGGAACAGCTTAAGCTGGGTAAAACCATCCTCTTGCCTCGGGTCGAGGGAAATCAGATAAAGCCGGTCGAATGGAAAGGATGGCAGGAGACAACGATCAGTTCCTTCGGTATCCGTGAACCTCTGGGTGAATGTTTTTCGACTTCCGAGATAGATGTAGTGCTGATCCCTGGTCTAGCTTTTGACGGAAATGGTTTTCGTTTAGGTTA
>CAZRMB010000099.1:2797-8402 GCA_964600925.1 uncultured Syntrophomonas sp. | reverse complement strand
TGTTGCCCAGCAGCCTGGCCATGGTTTTTTTCCAGACCGGGACTTTTACCGCCTGAATAAACCCGGCGGAGGATAGGATCAATCCGTTTATGTAGCCGGAATAATTTAAGGCAAACTTGCAGGCAATGGTCCCGCCCATACTGTGCCCCAGCAATATTATCGGAAGTCCGGTCTCTTCTGTTCTGACCATTTCAATAAATGATTTTAAATCTGTTGTATAATCGTCAAACGAGTTTATATGTCCTTTTTTTCCCTCTGAAAGTCCATGACCGCGATGATCCAAAGCATAAAAGGATATACTGTCATTCTGCATGCGGTCGATCAAGTTATTGTAACGCCCGCTGTGTTCCCCTATCCCGTGGACAATCACCACTGCTCCGCAGGGACGTTCTGCCTGCCAGCTCTGATAAAAGAGCCGGGTGTTGTTAAGACCGATAAAATAACCGGAAGTTTGTTTGTAATCAGCCATACATCATACCTCCTTGTCGGATGGAGTATTGCTCTCCTGAATCGTCAGATCGGTTGCTTCATTTTGAGTATAACTCTCCTGTGCGGGAATATCATCAGGCTTCTTCCCATTTTTCACCGATGGCAGCTGCTTGAGGATTTGTCTCTTTCTTTCGTTATACTTCTCCAGGTGGAAGGGCAGGACCGATACAACGATGTTGTGTTTGCTGAACAAGGCATTGGCAATAAAGAGGCTGGTGTTGTTATGCAACAAGGCTTCGTACCATTTGCTGACCAGAAACTGCGGCAACAGAACGGTTATCAGATCACCCGGGCGCGACGCGTGTTCCTCTGAATCAATATATTCAACCAGGGTACCAACCACATCACGATAAGGAGATTGTTTAATGATTAAGGGTATCCGGGTATTCAACATGGCCCATTTCCTTTTCAGCTTGTCGGCTTCGCCGGCGTAGGTCTCCACATGGAAAGCTTCCACGTCTGAAGATATGCTGCGGGCATAACGCAAGGCCTTGAGCACCATTCCATTTAAACTGTCTATCGGAACAACAACATGATGTTCACTGGGCGTATCAAGATCGATAAGACCCAGTATATCATTGGGAACATCCAACTGATTGGCTACAGAATTGTAGTGATGTTTGATTCCGGACATTACAAATACGATAAAAGGCACTACCACCACCACGATCCATGCCCCGCTGGTGAACTTGGTAACGCCGACAATAATCATTGCACAAAAGGTGGTCAAGGCTCCCAGTCCATTGATCAAGGCTTTATAATGCCAGCCTTCTGATTTTACTCTGATCCAATGTACTAGCATGCCGGTCTGGGAAAGTGTAAAAGCGGCAAAAACTCCCAACGCATAAAGCGCGATCAGAGAATGTGTATCCGCTTTGAAAAAAATGATCAGCAGGATCGCCAGCAAAGCCAGGAAACTTATGCCGTTGGTAAAATTGAGACGATGCCCGCGCAAAGCCATTTGTCTCGGCGCATAACCGTCCTGGGCGATGATGGAAAGCAGGGTTGGGAAGCCGGCAAAAGCAGTGTTGGCTGCCATCGCCAATATGATTGTAGTTGTGATTTGAATGAAATAAAACATGAATCCGGGACCAAAAACTGACAAAGATATTTGCGCCAAAACAGTTAAATCCGGATCAGGTATGGGGTTAATAATCTTGGCCATATAGGCAACCCCGCCAAAGCATACTACGATTGCCACGGCCAGCAGCAAATAAGTAAGTTTGGCGTTCTTCGCGGCAGGTTCTTGGAAATTGGGCACTGCATTACTTACTGCCTCCACCCCGGTCAGGGCACTACAGCCGGATGAAAATGCGGTCAGGATAAGAAATGCGGTCACTGCCTGGGTCCCAAAGGAAACTTCCGAACCAATTGGAACGGGGATCGTTGTATTGGCCCCGACAGCATGTTTAATTAACCCAACAATAACCAAGATTATAACGCCCGCAATAAATGCATAAGTTGGTAAGCTGAAAAAGCGGGATGATTCTCTAATGCCGCGCACATTGCCAATCACCAGCAGGAGAACAAAAATGATCGCGATGATAACTTTATATTCGGAGAGGGCAGGTATTGCTGAAGTAAAGGCAATGGTGCCGGCACAAATACTAACTGCTACGGTTAAGATATAGCCCACTGACAAAGAAGCGCCGGCAATCAAGCCAAACATTGGACCCAGGTTTTCCTTGGCTACCAGATAAGCTCCGCCTCCGTTGGGATAAGCATCAACCACTTGACGATAGGATAAGGTTAGTATGATAAGCAGAAGAATGATCGCAAACGCAATTCGCGGCATCCAAATGAACGAGGCAAAACCCACGACTGGTATAAGAACCCATAACATCTCTTCTACCGCGTAGGCTACTGATGAAATAGCGTCACTGGCTAAAATAGGCATTCCCCAGAAGACATTGAATTTTTCATCCTGAAGTCTTTCCGTCTCCAACGACTTGCCAAAAATCCAACGAAATAATTGTTTAAACAATTTTATGACGTCCTTCACGATTTAAAATTTGACCAATATAAAATTATTTTCTCCAATACAGGAAATGACCATCCCCAGCAATACTGGAGCACAATTAAAATAATCTGTTAATAACAGGATAATTATAATACTCGTAAAAAAAAAGTAAAGTAAAATATTATCAAAATAGCTAATTTTGGTAATATCGCTTATATTGCCCGTTACAATTGATCAATGAAGCAGAGAAAATGGAATTCGAGGCGGGACGACAGCGCCTGCAGGAGCGCAAGGAGAGTCCGAAGGTATGTTGGCTGCCCCCATATTAAACGTGATCATAAAAATAGTCCGGGAAGCATAAAGCCCGGACAATTCTACGAAGTTGCAGATTTAAAGTTTTCCCTGATCTATTTCCTGCAGCAGGCACAGATTATCAAACAATTCCGCTACTGTGATCAAGCCCACTCCGCCCGGCACCGCACTGGCCAGTTGAGCCTTTTTTTTGGCCTGCTCATCAACATCTCCAAACATGTTACCCGCTTCATCAAAATTGATCCCGGCATCAATGATTATTGTATCTTCTCTTATCATTTCCGCCTTGATAAAATTCAACTGCCCCATAGCGGCTACCACGATGTCCGCCTCCCTGATTTCTTCTATCAGATCGCGGGTGCGGGTATGGCAAAGGGTAACCGTAGCATTTTCCGCCGTCATCATCAGAGACAGTGGGCTTCCCAGAATACTGCTGCGGCCTACGATCGTGACCCGGGCTCCATCCAGGCTGACATTGTTTTCCTTCAGCATCCTGATTACTGCTTTGGGAGTCGCTGGTCTTATGCCCTTTTCCCGGTTGATGATCTTGCCCAGATTACAATTATGGATTCCCTCCACATCTTTGCGGGGATCCATGGCATTAACTACGACCTCGTCACGTATATGCTTGGGGAAGGGTTTTTGCAGCATGATCCCGGCAAATGTGTCGTCCTGGTTTAGTCGTTTGATTTCCTCCAGCAAAAGTTCTTCTGAGATATCATCCGGAAATTTGATTACAGATACATCAACACTTAATTCGCTGCCAAATTTTTTAATTCCGTTTATGTAAGCTTCGGAATCCGGCTGCTCTCCAACCTGGACTACCACCATTGCCATATTTGTTGTGCCGATGCGCCGGATCAACTGGTTCTTTAATTCCGCCCGGATTTCTTTCCCGTAAATCAGCATGCCTGCCCTCCAATTTATTTAGTAGCCGGGAATTCATTCCCTGCTTAAAACGTTGCCGATATTGCGCGGGGTTAAAACCCCGCCCACAAACGTAATAACTTTCGCCCACAAACGTAATAACTCCCGCCCACAAATCTCTTGCTATTATATATTATCAATAAAGCAAAAGCTACACACCCGTAGTCGGGAATTCATTCTCGCTGCAACTCAAAGAATAAAACTTAGTCAACGTCTTAAAAAGCAGCTTCAATGTGGTTGATATCCGGCTGATCAGCTTTCATCATGATCGATATCACATCAAAGCGGGTTTCCCGGCAGTGCGTTTTGTTCTCCGCCAGATAGAACAGCGCAACTTTTCTGATATGCTCAATTTTAGATCTCGTGATCGCTTCTTCGGGAGATCCGAACAATTCGCTGCGGCGGGTTTTGACTTCCACAAAAACGATAACCGCATTTTTCCTGCAGATGATATCCAATTCCCCATAGCGGCAACGGAAATTTCGCGCCAGTATTTCATAGCCCTGCTTCTGCAGGTAATTGGCGGCAATTTCTTCCCCTTGTCGTCCCAAGGCAATTTTCACAGCATCTGCCCCCCATCAAAATAAAGTAATCTGTTCACCGGTGCTGTCCCTCAGCATGGATTTGATTGGTTCGAAACTGCGACGATGGATCGGACTCGGCCCAAATTCCTGCAGCGCCAGCAAATGTTCACGGGTGGCATAACCTTTATGTCTGCCCAGTCCATACTGCGGATATAGAAGGTCATAAGACTGCATGGCCTCGTCTCTTTCCACCTTGGCAATAATGGAGGCACAGGCAATGGATACACTCAGGCTGTCACCCTTGATGATCGGCAGTTGTTTGATCTGCAGATCAGGGATTTTAATCGCATCAACCAGCAAAAAGTCGGGGGTCGGACGCAGGGCTTGAACTGCCAGTCTCATTGCTTCACGGCTGGCATTAAGGATATTTTCGCGGTCGATGAATTGCGGAGATAGCAGGGCCACCGCCCAACTGACCGCTCCTTGTTTGATCTGGTCAACCAGCTCACGCCTTTTTTTATCACTCAGGGCTTTGGAATCATTTACTCCTTCCAGGTAAAAATCCCGCGGCAAAATCACCGCCGCGGCTGCGACCGGACCAGCCAGCGGCCCCCGGCCCACCTCATCGGTTCCTGCGATTATCTGAAAGCCTTCACTGTAAGCCATATATTCAAATTTTTTTAATTTCTCCAGTCGTTCTGATTCTGATTCATTCTTCTTCATTCTTTAATATTTCTTTCCGTTCCTGTAAAAGTTATCAAATGCAGTCTGCCACTGCGGCACCCTCTCTGATAGCCTCGGCAAATCCTCTCACCTGACTGGCATCACCGATCAGGAACAACCGGTCTACCTTGTCAATGGCTTCATAGTATAAACTGTTGTTGGGCAGCACACCGGTCGCCCATACCACCTTGTCAACACGGAGTATTTCTTCCGTGCCATCCTGATTTTGAATGAGCAGTTCATGATCGATCAGTTTCCTACAAACACAGCCGGTCTTTCTTTGCACCCCCAGTTCATCGAGGCGGTTCAAAAGATCCCGGCGGTTCTTTTTTTCCATCCCCCGCGCCAGGATATCATCTTTTTCGATCAGCATGATTTGATTTCCAAGCCGCCCTAAATGTTCAGCCAGTTCACAGCCGGTGCTGCTTCCTCCAATAACGGCAATCTGCAATTCGGACCAGTAAATCTTTTCTTTCAGGACCCGGTTGGCTTCCCAGCCGATATTGCTTTCATCCTGGCCGGTTGTTGGGAAGGAACTGCGTGAACCGGCAGCAATGACCAGAATATCGGGATTTGTCTGCTGCAGGTCATTTTGCGTAAATATTCTTTTCAGATGTACCTCGATATCACTTTGTTCCACGGCACGGATCATATAATCACGCAACTGCCG
>CAZRMB010000099.1:0-2697 GCA_964600925.1 uncultured Syntrophomonas sp. | reverse complement strand
GGCTCGATGCTTTTTAGTCCCGACTCATAGGTACCGCAGGAGCAGTTAATCACATCAGCTCCGGCTTGCTGTAAAGCCTGGCACACGGTCAGGCTCTCATTCATATCAAATCCTCCGCTGACAAAATCGTCTATATTCAAGCGAACCGACAAAGCCAGTCGGGGAAGCAACTGCTTAATGCCGGTCACGATCTCCAGCAGGAGCCTCATCCTGTTTTCCAGGCTGCCGCCGTATTCGTCCTGACGAAAATTGCAGTCAGGCGACAGAAATTCATTCAGCAGATAGCCATGGGCAGCATGCAGTTCCACACCATCAAAACCAGCCTGCGCCGCAAATGCTGCCGAGGCAACAAACTTGTCTCTTAGGAAATGGATCTCATCGCGGGTCAATGCCCGGGGCATCTCTTTGCTCATCGGGCAGGGAATGGCGGAAGGGGCAACGATCTGTACTCCCCCATTCAACAAGGAAGATCCCTGGCGCCCGGCATGAAATAGTTGAATGAAAGCCCGAGCGCCTGCTAGTTTGATTTCTTCTGCCAGGCGCTGCAGTCCGGTCAGGCAGGATGGCTGATCGATATTAATCTGATGCGGCCCGTCCCGACCGGCCGGCGGGTCAACACAGGCGGCTTCAACGATTATCAGACCAATACCGCCATAGGCACGAGCTCGATAGTAGGCCACCATGGCATCCGTGACTTCACCGCTTGCGTTCGCAAAACAACTGAGCATCGGCGCCATGATGAGCCGGTTCTTAACTGTTAGCCCTGCGATCTTTTCCGGGCTGAATAAATGTGTGAAAGTCATGGACCTAAAATCTCCTTACCAAAAAAATCAAAATTGAATATTATTAGAATATTCAATTTTCCTTGCCAGTCTTCCTTTAAATTAATGAACATATTTATTCTGATTAAAGCATAATGCAAATTTCTTTTCACTATTTTGTCAAAGGCATTAGTTGTTGTATACTATATTAGTCAGTCACGGGCAGGAAAGGTAATTTTTTCCCGTACAAGAAATAATTTATTCTCTCACCGCAAATAAATCAGCCAGAGGAAAATATAATGGACTACAATATATTATTAAACTTGCTGGACTTAATCATCAATCTGGATGAACATCTTATTTCTCTGATCAATACCTATGGGATGTTTGTCTATGCGATCATCTTTCTGATCATATTCTGCGAGACCGGTTTGGTCGTGACCCCTTTTTTACCGGGAGATTCCTTGATTTTTGTTTTGGGAGCGCTGGGGGCCAGTGGTCAAATAAATCTTCTGGCTATTTGCCTCATCCTTATGGCCGCAGCTATTCTTGGCAATATAACCAATTACCAGATCGGTCGTTTTCTTGGCCCCAAAGTATTTGAAAAAGAATCCGGGCGGTTTTTTAAGAAGGAATATCTCATCCGCACCCACTCTTTTTTCGAAAGGCATGGCGGCAAAACCATCGTCATTGCTCGTTTTATGCCCATCATCAGAACGTTTGCCCCATTTGTAGCCGGAATCGGACAAATGGAGTACGCCCGATTTACGATTTTTAATTTGCTCGGCTGCGTCGCATGGGTATCGGCATTTCTGACCGGCGGCTATTTGTTTGGCAATGTTCCCGGCGTACAGGATAACTTTACTCTGGTAATTTTCGGAATCATTTTTGTTTCGCTCATCCCGGCGGTGGTTCTTTCTTGGCGTGAGAGGAAAACTAACGCCAAGCAACAGCCATAAACAAGCGTATATTAACAATTATGTTAATGATAAAATTTTTCCTGGCAAAAGGGGGAGACTCATTTGGGCAATTATTGGAGGGAATATCAAAGTAAACTGGTATCTGCTGACGAAGCGGTAAAATCAGTAAAATCAGGCGACTGGGTAAGCTACGGGTCGCTTAACGCTCAGGCCTGCAGTCTTGACAAGGCCCTGGCCAAACGCAAGGATGAATTGAAAGAGGTAAAAATTTGGACTTTGCTTTGTCTGCGTATGCCGGAAGTCGTGAAAGCAGATCCCCTGGGGGAATCATTTTGCTGTCAATCCTGGCACTTTTCCGGATTGGACCGCAAAATTGCCAAGCAGGAGACCCCGGTTTACTATACCCCCATGCGCTATTCAGAACTCCCCCGTTATATCCGGGAAAATGTCGAGCCCATTCAGGTAGCCATGCTGGGGACCTGCCCCATGGATCAGAACGGTTATTTCAATTTTGGTCCACAGAACTCTCATCACAAAGCACTCTGTGAACGGGCTGATAAATTGATCGTGGAAGTAAACACCAACATGCCCCGTTGTCTGGGAGGATACCACGAGGCAGTTCATATATCCGAAGTTGATTACATTGTCGAAGGCGATAATGAGCCCTTGATCGCACCGGCAGCAACTCCGCCCGGAGAAATTGACAAAATGGTAGCCCGGCAGATCGTCGCTGAAATGGAAGACGGCGCCTGTATTCAGTTGGGTATCGGCGGCATGGCCAATGCCGTGGGACAGATGCTCTGTGACTCCGATCTGAAAGATCTGGGCTGTCACACGGAAATGTTGTGCGATGCCTATGTTGACCTGTTCGAATCAGGCAAAATGACCGGCCGACGTAAAAACATCAATCCCGAAAAAATGGTGTATGGTTTTGCCCTGGGCAGCCAGCAACTTTTTGATTTTATCAATGACAATCCCCGCTGTGCATCTTTCCCGGTCGATTATACCAATAAGGT
>CAZRMB010000098.1:6463-8436 GCA_964600925.1 uncultured Syntrophomonas sp. | reverse complement strand
CTGTTGCAATATGGAATGCTTCTGCCCGGGAGTGAGTTTTTTGAAATACTCATTGCCCTGTAGCTCATCCATGCCCTTTTGATACACATACAGGAATTTCTTCTTGGCTTCATTCAGCAAATTTTTCAAAAAACCGGTTATTTTAACCAGTAGTGGTTCAATTAAACCGGGTTCATGGAACAACAAACGGTCGGTACATACCGCATCAATTTCTTTCAGCATGTTATCGCCTTCATCCGTGGCCGGTATGTGTTCTTCCAATTCGGTAAGCAATTTCCATAATGGCAGGCGCGTTTTCGAGATACGCTCTTTCTTCTGCCATTCCAGAAACTTTGAGATTAAATCGGCCAGTTCATCCAATATTCTGCGTAAGCGTTCATTTCCGTCCAGGTTTTCAATCTCTTTGATAAATTGCAGGTTGATGGGCTCGGGCAATGGAGCATCACCGCTGATGCTTTGCGCCAATTGTTTTATAGCTGAGAGAAAAGCGCCGGAAGTAGCCAGTTCTTCATTCGGCTTACACGAAATACCTGCATCCTGGAAGATTTTGCGGAGCTTGATTTTTTCCGCTGCCGATAGGGTATGCACTTCTTTTTTAAATGTTGCCGAGTTGATGGTAGCGGGTTTCAGGTTGGCTTCGGCGGTTGAAATCAATTCTGCATTTTTTAGTGCAAAAATGAGGGTATCAATGGCATCCTGGCCCCAGCCATAAGGAGACTTCATGAAATGGTTGCGGATATCTTTGCCCGTTTTTGAACCATTACCAATGAACCGCAATAGATCAACTGCTGCCGGATGGTCTTTTACATCACCGTTGTAGTTGATTTTTTTCAAGGCTTCAGTATCGCTTTCCTGCGCTTTGCGGAGCGCTTTGTCCCAGTCCTTATTATCGGCTTTGCTTTTAAAATCAGGAAACTGCCTGTCGGCAATGCTGTTGAGGGCGCTCTCGATGTTTTCACGCAAAGTGCCTGCATTGACCTCTGTTCCACCGGCAAGGTACACTGTTGATTCTTCATAAACCTTGTCAATGATATCCAGAATAGATGCGAGGGCATTGTTCTTTCGGGTTTCCATGCCCCTTTTTGCCTGTTGTCCTTCGGGGGTATTGGGCAGCCCCCTCGTGTCGATGGTCTCCTTTGCGGCAAGAAATTTGATGATTTCGCTTCTCAGGTCGGCATCACGCAATTTTCTCACATAAATGTAGGATAATGGCATATCCTGCCCTTCGCTTCGTATTTCGTTCAACACGATGGCTTCATTTTCCTGCCAGCCATCGCGGAGCCATACATTAAGGCGGCTATCGGTATTCGGTCTTTCTGTTTTATCCCAAATCTCGAAATCGCGTTTTAGCTTTGAATGACCATGCAGTATATTGATGGTTTTTGTTTTGTCGTTAAACTGTTCAAGCACTTTTGTTTGGCGCAGCGCCTGAATTTTGTCGTCTCCCTTGGCATTGACGGCCACCGCGTGTTTGGTGTATTCCTGTTCCCATTCGGCGCCCTCTTTGGTCTGCAGTTTATAATCATCGCCCACCGGCATGAGTACCTTATCTTTTTCTGCCAGTTTTTTCAGTAATTCTTTTACCTTGTTTCTGAACCCATCGGTGGGTTCGTTCAGGTTATCGATCAGCAAATCGGCTATGGTATTAGCATTTGATTTTGGAAGCGTGCCCTGGGTATCTTTTGGTAGTTGGTCGAGCAGGAAAACAACACTCAAAATTCTTCCTTCGAGCAAACCATCGCCCCCTTTGGCTTTTCTTTCCTCAATCAGGTTATTGGTTTCCTGCAGGAGCAATGCACCCTGCAGAAGGTCCCTTTGTTTCTGTTCAAAAATAAAATCACCCGGAATGATCACCCCGAGGTCTTTATTGGCTACTATCTTAACACAATCGTTCACCACCCGGATCTGGCTTCTTAACTGCCCGGTTGTTCCGGCTACATCAATGACCTGAAGGATTTTTTTCCAGAACTTTC
>CAZRMB010000098.1:0-6453 GCA_964600925.1 uncultured Syntrophomonas sp. | reverse complement strand
CAAAGGATAGTCGGCAATGGCAGTTTTCCGGTCATCGCCGGTATAGCCAAAAGTAGTTCCTTCCAGAGTGCGGGAAATCTCACCCATCGAAGCTTCAATTTTTTTATCAATAGCGGCAACAACAGTAGGTTTTTTCTCGAGAATGGTTTTACGCGTAACCGTCTCAACATCGGTATCGGAGAGCAGGACTTTTACCGAAAATCGGTCTCGCAGGGGCTGAAGCTGAGGGGTTTCTGCCAGTGCATTCTGACCCGTTCCAACTAAGAGCAATTTCCCTTCAAAATTGCTGCACACATCCTGCGCGAGGTTTTGAATGTCGATGGTTTTATTGCCGTCCTGTCCGATAAACTGCTGGACTTCGTCTAAAACAATGATCGTGCAAGGTATTTTATTTCCATAAAACAAGGGAAACACTTCGGTTTTCAACGTATCGATGAATTGATCACGACTGATGGTATCCTGACGTTTAAAGTTTATTTTAAAATTCTCCTTTACCTTCGCTTCATTCTCGGCAAAGTCGGGTTTTAATTGTAGAACCGCTTTTGCAAGTGCAGTAGATACAAACAAGTTTTCATACTCCTTCACAAAGTCTTTTCCCTGGGCTTCAATACTGTTTTTGAGGTCATCATATATGCCTTCCTGTTTTGCCCAATAGACAAACTTAAAATGGTGAAACTGGGGTGGTAATCCCAAGGCAGTAAGCACCAATTGCAAAAACGAATACCGTATATCAGCCGAAGGGAAATCCTTCAAAGTGCCAACAATAGATAATTTGCCATGAATAACCTGCTTCCTTTCTAATTCAACAAACAAATCTTTAATGTCCTGAGGCAGCGGTTTTATTGTTCTGGCAGTTTCGCCATTTTGAAATTTGAAATCCTGCCATAAATACCCCAGCATTTTAACCAGATGCGATTTACCACTGCCAAAAAAACCGCTCACCCAAACAGCAGGTTGCTTGGGCTGATCTAAAAATTTTAAGTAATTTTCCAGAATCCGGTATAATCCCTTCTGGTACTCCCCCTCGCACACAAATGTTTTCAACTCATGCCTTAACGTGGCTAACCCATTGTCGTCTTTTGCTATGTTTATTTCAACTACACCATCATTTAAGAGGTTGTTTTCTTCGGGATTAAGGTTAAAAAGCTCTTTATTCTTCATTTTTATCTATTTAGCCGGTTATTGGTCTTGCTAAGTAACTCCATCCGTCCCGGGCAATGAGCAACCTGAATTGGTTTTTTTCAAATTCACCGGGGAAGAAAACAAGCAAGCGGCCTTTTACCTCACCGGCAATATGATTTAAAATATCGGAAAGCCTTGCAAATCCATAAAGAGAAGCCACATCTGTGATCGCAATCACTGTGGCGCCGTCGATTTGGTGTTTTCTTATTTTCTGTATGGTGTTTTCGATTGCAAAAGCTTTAAAATCAAATTCCAATTGATCTACCAGCGAATCGGGTTCAAGAAAATACTCATCCCTGTATTCATGTGATGCCATCCAATCAGGGAAACAATCTTTCAGAGAAACGCTTGCCCATTTCTTTCCTGCTTTTTTAGTAGCGTTCTCAAAATCACTTAACCTAAAATCTACCTTTCTCTGGCTGTCGGGGTCATAAACCAGGAACCAAATCCGTTCCTGGGATGATAGGGTTTCTTCCCACCTGCCACAGACTACTTTATCGTATGCTTGCAGTAAACCATCCACGTTATTTGCCATTTTTATATCGTCTTTAGTTGGTTTTCAAAAGAAATCACTGTGACATTGCCCCCATACTGGTATTGCAACAAATCTCTTTTGGCAGCTTCTTTAATCACATCCCTCAGTTCTTCAGTATTTAGCGCCAATGCCTTTACCCACTTGCTGAGGAGAATGTAATCGCCCCGGTCACCATGCAGATAGGATAGCAACAATGCAAATGCTACTGTATAATAATCGTGTGCCGGCTGTACCCTTATGTTTTTCACTTTTCCCTGAATATACCCGGCCTGCTTCCACGAACTAGCAACATTCTGTGCAGCGCTGCGCCTCGTGTTGACAGAATAGCTGCCGGGATGGTACTTTTCAATCGTATCATCAAAACTCTCAACGGCTACTCTTTCTCCGACTTTGGTATTTACCACAACGGCAATGCTTTCTCTAAGCAAAAAGTCGTTGGATAGTGCAAACAATAAAGCAAGTATGCTTTTCTTTTCATTGTCTGCCAGGGACCAATAATGTGTAAAACACCTGAACGATAGATCGTCCCTCTCAAACCCATATAGCTGTTTTAGATATTGATTTGTTTTTACAAGATTTCTGTTTGAAAGCTTGTTGGAAACATTTGAATTAAAAATATCATTGAAATCAACGCCTTCAATGCCATGGCTCATCACTTGAGAAAGCTCTGAAAACATGATCGTCCTTGAGGTATGTATGGTTTTATTTCGTTTCATTTGCCGTTACCGGTGTCTCTTGTTTATCTAAGAGGTCAAACTTCTGTAATTACTATCAAAAATAGAGGTTATAATCGTTTTTGAGGTGTAATTACATTGTATTTTCCCGGCTCTTTTAGTTGCGACTTCCATGCCCCTTCAATCCCTGATTGAATCATGCCAGGAGCCGGAACCTGATACCTAAGATTCAAATTATTTTCAGGAATTATATCCAAATGCAACCAATCATCGGCTTTTAATTCATTCGCTTTGTTCTTTGTCATTTGCCATGCCAACAAGGTTTGTCGCATGATTTGGTAAAACGGCTCGTAATACAAATTGTCAATGCTTACAGTCTAAGGCAGCATCCTTGTCTTTTCTCAGAAAGAACAAATGATTTACACAAGAAACCTGCGAAGATAAAAGATGACCGGATGGTTCTGCTGAACCAGGCCACCAGACTATTTTTTTATCCGCAAAATATTCAATGGCTTCCTTTCGGATTTTTGTCCATAAGTTTTTGTCTGCTTGCTCTAGAACAAAGGGATACCTTACTTTTCGATACTCCCTATTACCGGGGTCTTTGAAGCATTCATCTCTGATTCTAAGGGTTTTTTCGCGTTCGGATTCTCTATAATTCATAATACTTTATTCCATTGATGTTCTTCTGTGTACTGGCAAAATTGCACTCTTTGACAAAGCTTTAGCTACGCTGATTTTTGCTTTGCTCGGCATAGTAAAACAAGTTTGCCACTGCTCTCGCTTATCGCAAAAATTGGTTTGAGCTTGGGCTTGTGGGGCTTGACAATGTGTGCATTGTGGGTCGGATTAATTGTCCGTCATTTCGTTTTTCATTCCAGGTTTAATATTCTATTTCATTGTCAATTTGCTGTGTCGCTGTCTTTTTTCCGCTTGTGCATAACATCCGGATATCCAATAATCCCTGTACCAACTTGTTGCAGATCAAAATTAAACAATAATCAGCAAAGCTTGATTTCCGCCGAGAGATAAGGGTCAAACAAACCGCCCTTGTCTTCCAGAATGCTTCCCAGTACCTTGAAAGCCAGGATGTCGGCGCCGCGATAGAGCAGAAAACCCTTGTTGTCACTTATTTTTCGTATTCCGGTTGTGATGTAATAGCTGCCAGGCATGAACAAACACCTGAATCGCCATTGAACCGTCAGCGAATCTCCCTTGTGAATCGTGGTCTTCAGCGGTTTTAACCTTCCAGGATAGGTCTTCCAACTCATTACAACGCCTTGTTCTGTTTTAAAGGTGACACCAAAATTGACCATTCCTGTCTCTTCAAAAAACAGGACACGGTAACCAAAAATATATTCTTCTTCCGGAACCAATACGTTGACCCTCTCGCCGCCCGTGGTCTGAATTTGAAAATCGGAAACCTCCATACTGGCGTTGCAAGTTATTACGGTTGATTTCGGGATGAATTTTGGAAGATAAAACGGGGACTCTTTATGAATCACTTTAGAAGCTTCTGCTGCAGGAGCAGCTGATGTGGTGATACTTTGTTTAAAGTCTTCCAAAAGCAGCCTTCTTTTTTCCGGGCTGGAAAAGAGAAATCGTGAATAATTCATCGTTACGATCTTGGTCATACCCTGGAGCACCACCTTCCCCTCGTGAAGCATGATGGCCCTGGAACAAAGTTGGTTCACGTTGCCTTCGCTGTGGGAAACGAACAAAACGGTTTTCCCGGCCTTGAAAAACTCTTCGATCCGGGCAAAGCTCTTCCGCCTGAACAGATCATCTCCCACCGAAAGGATCTCGTCAATGATCAGGATATCGGGATTGATGTTGACCGAAACAGCAAAGGAGAGCCGTGCCCTCATGCCTGATGAATAGGTTTTGATGGGTTGGTGTATGAATTCACCAATCTCGGCAAATTCGAGGATCTTTGGCACCAGGGCTTCGGTCTCTTTTCGGCTGAACCCCAGGATGCTGTTATAAAAATAGATGTTTTCCAACCCGGTGAATTCAGGGTTGAACCCCGCTCCCAGTTCCAGCAGGGGAACCACGTTTCCCTTCACTTTTACCGAACCGGAAGTCGGCTGGATGATCCCGGCAATGATCTTGAGCAGGGTTGATTTTCCCGACCCGTTCATACCCACAATACCCAGGACCTCTCCCTTTTTCACCTGAAGATTGATATCGTTCAGGGCATAAAATTCTTTGTGATACTTTTTTTTAAAAGGATGAAGCGCCTCCTTCATCCGGTCTGCCTTGTTGCCGAATAGTCTGTAAACCTTGGAGACGTTTTTCAGTTCTATGACGATTTCTTCTTCAGCCATTGCTAAAATATTTTCCTGGTTTTTATAACACTCCGGCCATCACGCAACCACATCGGCAAAATGGGGACGCAGCTTTTTGAAAACCGCGACTCCGATCACCAGGAAAGTGAGGCAAACCAGCCAGAAATAGCCGGTAATGACCGGCCGATCCCAGAACCAGGTGTGCGTTAACAAACACTCCCGGTAGCCATTAACGATATAATAAACAGGATTGAATTTTAAAATGAACTGGTTCACAGGTGGCAATCCTTCCATCTTCCAGAATATCGGGGTGACAAAGAACAAGATCCTGGTGATGATGCTCAGGATGTTCCGGACGTCAGGGAAAAAGAGGTAAATGGACGAGGTTAACCACCCGACGGCTATTACAAAGACCGCTAACGCAAAAATGTAATAAATCAACTGGACCCAATACCAGGAGGGATAAATCTTATTGATGATCAGAACGAAAAAACAAATCCCCAGGACCACCAGGTGGACCATCAGGTTGGAAACCAGGGTTACAATGGGAAGGATCGCTGAACGGAAGCTGACCTTGTTCAATAAAAAGGAATGCTCCTTGATGGTAGTGCAGATAGTCATCACCGAATTGTTGAACAATTCATAGGCAATGTATCCCGTGACAAGATAAACATAAAAAGGGATGGCGTTTGCTCCTTTGTCACCGTACCGGGGACCGAAAACAAAATACATGATCACAACAAAAGCCACCGGATCGAGAATGGCCCAGGTAAGTCCCAGGTTGTTCTTGATGTACTTTTTTTGAAAATCACGCAGACTAAGGTTGAAAATGAGGTAACGGTGAATGAATAACTGATAAAAAAAATCGATTCCTTCCCTGACGATCTGCCTGACTGAATTCATCTTACTGGCTTTATCCGCTAATTTCTGCCAAAGATACAAAATTCTCCTTGCGAATCCCGGGCCTTAGGAGACCGCTCATAGAAACGAAAGGATCATCAAAAACCAGTATCTTTACCCGTCTTAAATCAGATCCATTGAGACCTCCATTGATTTCCGTAATAACTCCTGCTTTTAACGTGGAAGCAACCGTCGAAAGCTGCCTTCAGACTGTGATCAGCCAGGAGTATAAGAACGTGGAACACCTTTTTGTTGATAACTGTTCCTCCGACGGCACCGTGGCACTGATCAGGAAATACCAGCAAAAACATCCTCACATCCGCCTGTTGAGCGGGAAAGATCAGGGGATCTATGATGCAATCAACAAAGGAATGGATCACAGCATCGGCGATTGGCTCTTCTTTCTGGGTGCCGACGACACTTTCTGCCACGACCATCTGCTGAGCGATCTGGTGGCTGAGGGCTGGTTTGACCAGGAAACCATCGTTTACGGCAACGTTTTAATAAAAGGAGATGCCCCCTGGGCGAAGGACGGTACCGTGTATGACGGCCCCTTTACCCTGGAAAAATTGCTGCAAAAGAACATCTGTCATCAGGCCCTCTTTTATCCCGCCAGCGTGAAAACGAAAATCGGGCATTACTCCCTGAAATACCCGGTCACAGCTGACTGGGATTACAACCTCCGTTGTTACGCAAATTACCCTTTCAAATACTTGAATAGAATCATTGCTGTTTTCCAGGGTGGCGGAAAATCGTCAGAAAGTGACGTCAATTCGTTTTACAGGGATTTACCCCGAAAAGTTATAGCCTATTTCCGATTGAATCCGGATGATCCTGCAAACCTTGACCCCGGATCTCCTTTTCGTATTCTCAT
>CAZRMB010000097.1:1640-8524 GCA_964600925.1 uncultured Syntrophomonas sp. | reverse complement strand
TGCTGAGCGACTTTTTCATTATAAGATGAATACGATGTGTTCATAGGAAAATCTTTGACCAGCTTGCCTGGAGACATGTTTTTTGTTATTGTCTATACAGAAGCGATCTGCATCCAGACTGCGAACAGTTGAAATCTGATCGTTCATAAGTGAATAATCCGGGACAGGTGTTTGCCCCGCGGGGCAAGCTTAAAAGGGAAGCCGGTGTGAATCCGGCACGATCCCGTCACTGTGAGGGTGATGTTCCTCAAAATATGCCACTGGCAGTCAGTTTGCCGGGAAGGCTTGAGGATGCAGATGAACCCAAGTCAGGAGACCTGCCTGTACCCGTTCATCAATCAGCCCTACGGAAGATAGGAAGGATGAAGCTAAATTTGATGCGGCTGCTCCTTCCTTTGGGAAGGAGTTTTTTGCTGCTTTGCCCAAGTATGTGCGAACAGGAGATGCAAATAATAACCGACAGGGAGAATGGCATGAAGAGATTTATAAATAAAAATTTTAAAATTTTTGCGATTGTACTGGTCATGATCATGGTGTTTACGATACCGGTTTCTGCGCAGGCTAATACCGGACGCACTGAACTGCAGACGGCGCTGCAATCAACCGCCGCCTGGCTGATGCGGACCGTGCCCCAGCCGGCCAGCGCAACCGTGGGCGGTGAATGGGCAGTGATAGGGCTGGCCCGATCGGATTGTGAGGTTCCTCCGGAATGGTATGACCATTATTACAGCAATTTACTTGAAGTGGTGCAGGAATCGAACGGCATTCTCAGCACCAGAAAATACACGGAATATTCACGGGTGATCCTGGCGCTGACTGCTCTTGGCAATGATCCGGCTGATGTGGGCGGGTACAACCTTTTGACCATGCTGGGTGATTATGATAAGGTCCTGGTCCAAGGAATCAACGGCCCGATTTTCGCTTTACTGGCTTTGGACAGCGGTAGTTACGATATGCCCGTTTGTGCGACGGCACAGCAACAGGCCAGTCGGGAGATGTATATTGACTATATTTTGAGCCGTCAGCAAGAAGACGGCGGCTGGAGCCTTGCCGGCAGCGCGTCCGAACCTGACGTGACCGGTATGGCGCTGCAGGCTTTGGCGGGATATCAGTCCATCCCCAGCGTGAAAGAAGCCATTGACCGCAGCGTCAACTATCTATCCGGCTTGCAGAACGAGACGGGTGGTTTTGTCAGCGGGGGAACTGCCAATGTTGAGAGTACGGTGCAGGTGATGATGGCGCTGTGTGAATTGAAAATCGACCCTCAGGGAAGTCTCTTCACGAAAAACGGGCATACACTGCTTGATAACCTGCTCGATTATTATGTTACGGGCGGAGGATTTAAACATACCGCTGCGGCAACCGCCCCTGACATCATGGGTACGGAACAGGGATTTTATGCCCTGGCAGCTTATCAGCGTTATCTAGATGGACAAAACAGTTTTTATAATATGTCTAATGTTAAAGCATTGCCGGGAATGCAACCGGGCAGCCCCGGGTTGGCGGGCAAAAACGCTGACGTCAGTGCAGTCAAGGCGACCCAAAACGGACGCACCTTTGATGATATTCAAGGACTGGAGGCGCAGCCTGCCATCGAAGCGCTTGCTGCCCGCGGGATCATCAACGGAGCCGGCTACAACACTTTTGAACCTGACCGGAGTATGACCAGAGCTGAGTTTGCAGCAATCGTGGTTCGGGCTTTGGGACTGACCCCTTCTGCTGAGCGGGTTGTTTTTACGGACGTAACGGAGGGCAGCTGGTACGCGGATTATGTGGGAACAGCTTATAAGTATGGAATCGTATCCGGCACGTCATCCTCCACTTTCACTCCGGAGGCGACCATTACCCGCGAAGAAGCAGCGGTGATGACTGCACGTGCGGCCGGGCTTTGCGGTTTGGATACCGCCATGAACGAACAGGCAATACATGATATGCTTGCCCAATTTGCAGATTATACAACCAGCTCCAACTGGGCCAGAGCATCCCTGGCCTTCTGTTACCGGCAGGGTATTCTAGCGCAGGATGAGGTTAATATCGAGCCCGGAGTTGCCATTACCCGGACAGAGATTGCGGTCATGTTGTACCGGATGCTGCTAAAGGCGGAATTGATTCAATAGAAAGCGGATGAAACAAATGCAGCCAAACAATCGAAATAAAATCTTTATGATCGGGGCCATGTTGGTTCTGTTGACCCTGGCTTTTTTCTGGGGCGGCAGTCCGGGAGGCGAAGAAGAGATCAGGGGGCTACAGTCCCCAACAGCGGTGACAGGCAGTGAAAACGGTGCCAATGCGAATGCTCCCTTAAAGGCTTCGCTATCAACGCCGCAGTTGGAGGAAAAAACATCCGCTGCCAGCGAAACCGGTAAAGCACCGACAGCAGCTAAACAGGAATTGCTCCCGCCGAAAGAACCGAATGAGAACAAGGTTGTCAGTAGCGCCGAGACCTGTACTTTGTCGGTGCAAAGTACGACCATTCTGGACAACCTGGATAAATTTGATGAAAGCAAACGGCAGGTGCTGCCGCCGGACGGCATTATCTTTCCGACTGCCCGGGTTAGCTTCAATCAGGGTGAATCAGTGTTTAATGTGCTGCAGCGGGAAATGAAGCAAGCCGGTATCCATTTGGAGTTTACGTCTGTGCCGGTTTACAACGCCAACTATATCGAAGGGATAGGCAATATCTACGAACTTGATTGCGGAGAGCTTTCCGGCTGGGTATACAAGGTCAACGGCCAGGTGCCCAACTACGGCTGCAGCCGCTATCAACTGCAAGACGACGACGTTGTTGAATTTGTCTATACCTGCAATCTGGGCCGCGATGTGGGCGGCTACAATTTTCGGGAGGAATAATTCATGCAGGACGCTTTTTCTGCCCGACATCCGCTGATCAATTTTATATATTTTACCGTGGTCATTTTATTTTCCATGTTTTTAATGCACCCGGCCTGCCTGTTTATTTCGCTTTCGTGTGCATTCATTTATTCGCTGTACCTGAAGGGGAAAAAGGCACTGCGCTTCTTTTTGTTGGGGATGATACCGCTGTTGCTCGTTACCGCATTGCTCAATCCGCTTTTTAACCATGCGGGCGTGACCATTTTGTTTTATCTGCCCGGCGGCAATCCGGTCACGCTGGAATCGATTGTCTATGGGCTGGCTGCGGCTACCATGTTCGTGACGGTCATTGTCTGGTTTTCCTGCTTTAATGCCGTCATGACATCGGATAAATTCATTTATCTGTTTGGCAAAATCATCCCGGCGCTGTCTCTGATCCTTTCCATGGTGCTGCGCCTGGTTCCACGTTTGAAGGCCCAGGGTCGGGTGATTGCCAATGCGCAGGAGGGTGTGGGACGGGATGCGGGCAGCGGCAATATCCTGCAAAGGGCGCGCAGTATCGTCCGCATGACATCAATCATGATCACCTGGACGCTGGAGTCGGCGATTGAAACGGCCGACAGTATGAAATCACGGGGTTACGGTCTGCCGGGACGTACCGCCTTTTCCATCTATCGTTTTGAGCGGCGTGACCTGATTATGCTTATTATCATACTTTTGTTGGCAGGATTGGTTCTGGCCGGGTTTGTAACCGGGGTGACAGGCATGGATTATTTTCCCGCGGTCAGGATAACATCCTTAACTTGGCTGAGCCTGCTTTTCTTTGCTGCGTATGCGGGGCTGGGATTGTTGCCGGTAATTATGGACGGATGGGAGGATGCCAGATGGAAGCGTATCAAATCAGCGATCTGAGTTTCACTTATCCGTTGAAAAAGGACCCCGCACTAAAGAATATCAACTTATCCATTTGTCCGGGGGAGTTTATCACGCTCTGCGGCAGATCAGGCTGCGGCAAAACCACCCTGCTGCGTCATTTGAAAACAGTTTTGACGCCTCACGGCAGCAGAAGCGGGCAAATATTGTTTACCGGTATTTCGCTGGCAGAAGTTGATCAGCGGGCGCAGGCGCAGGACATCGGATTTGTGATGCAGAGCCCCGACAACCAGATTGTTACCGATAAAGTCTGGCATGAGCTGGCCTTTGGCCTCGAAAGCCTCGGCTATGATACAGCGGAGATCCGCTTACGGGTGGCTGAAATGGCCAATTATTTCGGTATCCAGAACTGGTTTTACCGGAATGTCAGCAAACTTTCGGGCGGACAGAAGCAACTGCTGAATTTGGCATCAATTATGGCCATGCAGCCAGCGGTACTGATCCTGGATGAACCGACCAGTCAGCTTGATCCCATCGCGGCATCAGATTTTCTGGCCACCGTGAAAAAAATAAATCGGGAACTGGGTACCACCATCATTATGACCGAGCAGCGGTTGGAAGAAGCATTGCCCCTGTCCGACCGGGTGCTGGTGATGGACAAGGGCCAGATTATAAGCGATGCCTCTCCCAGAGAAACAGGAGAAAGGCTGCGGGAATGGAATCATGATATGTTTCTGGCCATGCCGGCACCGATACAAATTTATACCGGCCTGGCAAGCAGCCTGCCTTGTCCCGTAACGGTACGCGAAGGGCGCATGTGGCTGGATTCTTTTGATTTCTCTCCGCAACAGCCGCCCCAAAAAAAAGCGGTCATACAATCACCGGCGGTTGGTTCGGGTGGTACTCCCGCTATCGAATTAAAGGACATCTGGTTCAGATATGAAAAGAACAGTCCAGAGGTTATTAAAGGGTTATCCTTGACTATTCAACAGGGTGAATTCTATGCTATAGTTGGGGGCAATGGCAGTGGCAAAACGACCGTCCTCAACATTATCGCCGGAATTATAAAAGCCTATCACGGCCGGGTGTTATTTCACGGCAGCAATCAGGCTGCAGGTCGACGCCGCGACGGCGACAAAGTCAGGCTGTGCGCATTGCCACAGAATCCACAGTCACTTTTCGTGAAAAAGACCGTGGCCCTTGATCTGAAGGAAATGCTGGACGGCCAGGGGCTTTCCCGGGCAGAGCAGCAACAGAGGATCAATGCGGTGGCTGAGCTTGTAGATATTACCGAACTGCTTGCCATGCACCCCTATGACTTGTCATGCGGCGAGCAGCAACGGGCAGCGCTGGCTAAAGTGTTGCTGCGAGAACCGGAAATCTTGTTGTTGGACGAGCCCACCAAAGGGCTGGACAGCCATTTCAAAATGAAACTGGCCGGGATTTTGCAAGAATTACAAGCCCAGGGAGTTACGATTGTGACCGTATCCCACGATATTGAATTTTGTGCCCGCTATGCTGACCGCTGCGCCCTGCTTTTTGACGGCACGGTTGTGACCGAAAATACTGCACGGACGTTTTTCGCCGGCAACAGTTTTTATACCACTGCGGCGAATCGGATGGCGAGACATATCTTTCCTGATGCTGTAACGACAGAGGATGTGATCGAAAAATGCAGGACCAATATGAATCAAGTCGGCTGTTAACCGGTAATGCTGATACAGGCCGGGCATCACGGCTGCCAAACAATTTTTCCCTGCGCACCCTCATAGCTGCGGGGCTGATTCTGCTGGTCATTCCGGCCATGATCGCCCTGGGGATGATCGTACTGGATGATCGTAAATATTATTTCATCAGTCTGCTGATCATTATCTGCGCGATGGTACCCTTCGTTATGATCTTTGAACACCGCCGGCCCCAGGCCAGGGAGATCGTCATCATTGCCATGCTGGCCGCCCTGGCGGTGGCTGGCCGCTCGGTGACTTTTATGCTGCCCGGTTTCAAACCGGTCATTGCCCTGGTTATTATTGCCGGGGTATGTTTCGGCGGGGAGTCCGGGTTTCTCGTCGGAGCGGTCACTGGTTTTGTGTCCAATTTTTTCTTCGGGCAGGGACCATGGACACCGTGGCAGATGTTCTGCTTCGGGATTATAGGATTTCTGGCCGGGGTATTGTTCAGAAGAGGAATGCTGCAGCCCAAAACAGGGTTTCTTTGTGCATTTGGCGCATTTTCTGCGTTATTTATCTATGGCGGGATCATGGACACGGCCAATGTGCTGATCTATCAGGGACATTTGAACAAAGGTCTGCTGCTGGCCTCCTATGCGTCCGGTTTTTGGTTTAATGTAATCCATGCCCTGTCTACAGTGGCATTTCTTATTCTGCTGGCCGGACCGATGATCGAAAAACTGGACAGAATCAAAATGAAATATGGAATAATTGACGCGCAATAAGCTAACAGGGGGAAAAGCAACTTGAAAGGAATACTCAGACAATTTATCCTGCTGCCGGTGCTGTTGATCGTAGCATTCAACCTGCTGCAATTGGATATGCCGATCGACAAGTCAGTAGCGGCAGCCCAGGTCATGGTTCGAATTGTCGGCTCCAACAGTATACTCCTTGAAAGTTATGCAGTGGATAAGGAAAAGCTGGCTTCATTTCTGCAAACCAGCGATCTGACCCCGGATGACAACGATAAAAACCCCAATGCATTGGATGCCGTGTTATATGCAACGCTGCAAAACAGTTATGCTAACGACAGCTATGATATTTCCTACAACGCTGATTACAAAGCCTATTACATCCGCAAACTTGCCGGTGTCAGCGCAGATAATTCTGGCTATTGGGGCACGCTGATATTGAGTGCTTCCGGAGTTTATGATAGCGGTGCCTTGTGCGCACGTACGGCGACGGCAGGCGATACCTATACCGTATACTATGACAATGGCAGTCAATCCTACGCTTGCTTTCAGCAGGAAACTGCCCAGGGGGGTACAGGTGAAACCATAACCGTTGGACTGATAACCATCGGCTATGATAAAAATTGGAAGACGATTGCATCTCCCCTGGCCGGGGCGACCATATACGCCACCGGCCCCGGTCTGGATGCTAAAACGCCGGTAGCCGTTTCCGATGGTGACGGCAAGGCCTACATAAAGCTTGCAACTGCCGGGACTTACA
>CAZRMB010000097.1:0-1540 GCA_964600925.1 uncultured Syntrophomonas sp. | reverse complement strand
GGTTACCATTACCCTGGGCGGGGGAGAACCGGAAAACATACTGATCAGGAACAGCAAAGGAATTCTACAAACACCTGTCTCCGCAGCAGGTGGGGTTTTACAATACGACCTGGCCGACGGGGATTATTCCTATACCGTTAGCAGAACTGGTTTCCACAGTACTTTTGGCAGTTTTACCGTCAAAGGTGCTGGGCAGAATCTAAATGTTCCTGCCCTGACCGATGCGGCTGCAGCAAGTGCCGAATGGCCGGCCTGGCGTAATGCCAACGACAATATGGCGGTTACTGCCGGTCCTACCGCCCAAGGCGCCTGGCAGGCGGAGGAAAAATGGGCCGCATCTTTGGGAGAACTGGGGACATGGGGAACCCTTTCGACCTCCAACATGATTCTTTATGACGGCTATCTATATGTTGCCACTGAACACGGCTTGAGCAAACTCGACAGCAGCAGCGGCCATTTGCTTGCCACTACTTCTTTGTCCGGCGATGCCAGTTATGCAAGCCAGATCGCTTTTGGCGGCGGCAAGGTGTTTGTTACTACCGCTGCCGGGGTGGATGCCTTTGATGCTCTTAGCATGGAGCGGCTCTGGTCCTGCAACGATTTTGATACTTATCAAAGTTCCTATATGTGTACCACTCCGCTGCTGTATGATAACGGCACCGTTTATGTAGGCAATGACGGCTGCAGCACCTATAACAGTCTCGGTACTTATGGCGGCTACTCCGCCATCGACGCCAATAACGGACAGGTCAAGTGGAATCTCTGGGACGGAAAAAATACCGTCAGTTACGGGGCGGGAGCGGCTAAGCAAGGCAACTACCTGATTTTCGGCAGCGATGACAGTATTTTGCGGGCGATTGATTTGAATGCGGCGGAGACCAACGCATCCCATAGCTTGGTTACCAAACCGCTTCAACTGGCGGTCAACGGCGCCATTCGTTCCTCCGTGGCCAGTGCTGACGGATACCTGTATTTTACTACCAACAGCGGCTATATTTATAAAGTTGCCCTGGGTGGAACACCGGTGGGCTTGCAACTTGTTCAGTCGGCCCAATTTGCCTCTGCCAGCACCAGCACTCCGCTGATCAACAACGGCAGGATTTACGTCGGTGCCAGTGACGGCATCTATGTTTTAAATGCTGATGATTTATCTATAGTTTCTCATTTTACGACCAGTGCTCCGGTCCTATCCTCGGGATTGCGGTCATCGGCATATGATGGTATGGTTTACGCATATTTTACCGTGAACTCTGCCCGGGGTGAAATCATCGTGCTGACGGATGACGGTGCGAAGGTTGAATATAGTACCTTGTATGAACCTTCGCAGAGTCAGTACTGCCTCAACAGTTTGATTGCGGATAGCGGAGGGGTTATATACTACAGCAACGATTCCGGCTATGTATTTGCCGTACGGAATACCCAACGGTCGAAAACAGATTTGACGGCGGCGGTTATAAACGTTTCCCCGGCGGTACTTAAAGAAGGCGCTTCCACTACCTATCCCGCCATAACTGTGAAAGACAGCAACGGAACGGAAATG
>CAZRMB010000096.1:0-8593 GCA_964600925.1 uncultured Syntrophomonas sp. | reverse complement strand
TATTCTATCCTGCGTCATTTAACCTCTCCCTTTCATTGGTGTATAACGATAATAAGCCGCACAAGAACCTTCATGGGAAACCATGCATGGACCGATTGGTTTTAAAGGCGTACATGCCCGGCCAAACAAAGCACAATCCGGCGGGGTAATTTTGCCGGCGAGGACTTCCCCGCAGGCACAGCCTTTGATCGGGACTTCTTCCATTTCCGGAATGTCAAACTTCAAACGAGCATCCATATCAGCGTATTCTTTCCGCAACTCCAGGCCACTGGCCGGAATGATCCCCAAGCCCCGCCAGCGTGCCGGAACTGGCTGAAATATTTGCTCTATGGTGCGGCGGGCGATTGGATTGCCTTCCGGTTTTACCACCCGGCTATACTGGATCTCCACCCGGGCTTCTTCCTTTTTCAATTGTTGCAAAAGCATATAAATCCCTTCCAGGATATCAAGGGTTTCAAAGCCGGTTATTACGCAAGGTTTCCGGTATTTTTCAGTCAGCAACTCATATGGTTTGACTCCGATCACCGCGGAAACATGGCCGGGACATATCAAACCGTCCACCTTGATGTCAGAATCAGAAAATATCAGCTCCAACGCCGGTGGTACCACTTTATGCAAAGAAAAGACGGAAAAATTTTTCAGTCCTTCCGTCCTGGCCTGTTCCAGGGTAATGGCAATGGCCGGAGTCGTCGTTTCAAAACCAATCCCCAGGAAAACCACTTCTTTATTCGGATTCTCCCGCGCTACCCGCAACGCATCCAGCGGTGAATAAGCTACTCTCACATCCGCGCCCTGGCTGCGTTCTTCCTGCAAACTGCTGTGGGTTCCGGGAACCCTCATCATATCACCAAAGGTTACCAGGATGTGATCCTTTTGCTGCACCATTAAAATGACCGCATCAATGTCCCCCTGCGACGTTACACACACCGGGCAGCCCGGCCCGGAAAGGAGTTTTATGTTGGGCGGCAACAGTTCCCGGATGCCGCTCCTGGCAATGGCCATGGTATGAGTACCGCAAACCTCCATTAAGGATGCAAAACCGCTAAATGATTGGATGGCCTGCAACAAATGCTGCTGATAGTCTTTTACATCATTGCTCATATTGCAGCATCTCCTCCAGATAGTACATGGTTTCCAGGGCGATGCTCTCATCAATGATTTCCATTGCAAAACCGGCATGGACCAGTACATATTGGCCAAGTTCAACTTCCGGGGTCAAACGAATATTGATTTCCGTCTGGTTGCCATTGACATCCACCCGTGCGGTATCATTGGCCATTTTCTCAACTACTTTAGCGGGTACGCCCAAACACATTATTGTAACACCTCACTTGCTATCATTGCCTGTCCCAGCGATATTCCGCCATCTCCCGGAGGGACCTGCCGGTGATGAAAAACTATAAATCCCTGTTCATCAAGCCGTTTTATTATATTGTTAAACAGGATCTGATTATGAAATACCCCACCGCTTAAGACCACCCGGTTCAGCCCGCTTTCATCGCGTAACCTGACCAGCGTCGCAACAAACATTTCAACCAGCGTCAGGTGAAATTTCTGTGCCATACCGGCTCTTGAACAACCCTGTTTTAAATCAGCTATTAACTCCGGCCACATCGGCAGCGCATCCATTATCCAGGTATCCTGATCTTTCAAAAGCTCAAATCCGTAATGACCATGCACGGTTTTGTCCACCCGGGCTTCCAGTTCTGCTGCTGCCTGGCCTTCATATTTATTAATACCGCAAACACCTAAGACCGCTCCCACCGCATCAAACAGCCTTCCGCAGGAAGAGGTCCAGTTTGCAGGAGTTTTCGTTCTCATTTGGCTCAACATAAGATTTTTTTCTTCACCGGTCAAATCCGGCAGAATCTCATCGGCCATCGCCAGCCCTTTTTCTCCCAGCGCCGAGTACATATATATCAAACCCATGCGATAAGGCTTTTGGGCATTGATATCACCGCCCGGATACGGTACATAGCCAAGATGTGCTACACGTCTGAACTGACGGTAGTCTCCCCGCAGGATTTCCCCGCCCCAGACCGCACCGTCCGTGCCCCATCCGGTACCATCGCAAATTAATCCCAGCACTTCCCCCTGCAAGGCATTTTCCGCCATCACCGATGCCATGTGGGCAAAATGATGCTGAACGCCAATTTTTCTTACATCTTGCTGTTGTCTGGCCCAGCGGCTGGTCTGATATTCAGGATGCAGGTCATGGGCAATGGTCCTGGGTTCAACATAAAGACTCTTCTTAAAACGCTCCATGCCCATTTGAAAATTGACATAGTTATGATAATGATTCAGATCACCCCAGTGTTGACTCAAGAAGGCCTCCCCGTTTCTGGTTATACAGAAGGTGTTTTTCATTTCCCCTCCCAAAGCCAGTACCGGTTCTGTCTGCAAAGCAATTGGTATGCCGCGAGGCACAAATCCCCGGGCTCGTCTGAAAATATGGGGCGTCTGTGAATCTGTGACCCGCATGACTGAGTCGTCACAAGGGTTAAAAATATCACGGTTATGCAAGAGAAAATAATCGGCTATATCCTTTAGCTGGACAAGGGCTTCCTGATTATCGGTGATCAAAGGTTCATCACTGATATTGGCACTGGTCATAATGAGTATTTCCAGTTCATCATCAAACAGCAGAAAATGCAGTGGTGTATACGGCAGCATGACCCCCAGCGTATCTATCCCCGGATGAATAATATCGGCTGCCAGTGAGCACTGCTCTTTCCTGTCAAGAATGACAATGGGAGCCTGGGGTGAACGCAGCCATTTTTCTTCTTCGGTATTAATAAGGCAATAATTATGAGCTGCCTCCAAATCTCTCACCATTACCGCAAAGGGTTTGGCGTCTCTCTTTTTACGCTGGCGCAGGCAAGCCACCGCATCATGGTTGCGGGCATCAACCGCCAGATGAAACCCGCCCAGTCCTTTAACCGCTACAATATACCCCTTCTTTAAGAAATCTCTGACATCGCCGGTTACTTCCTGACCGTGTCCGTCACAGAGTGTTGTATGCGGCCCACATACCGGACAGGCATTGGGCTGGGCATGAAAACGCCGGTGCAAAGGGTTTTTATATTCAGCCAGGCAATCCGGACACATGGAGAAAGCAGACATGGTCGTCATAGCCCGGTCATATGGCAAACCCTTGATAATTGTAAAACGGGGACCGCAATTGGTACAGTTGGTGAAGGGGTATTCGAAACGACGATCCCTGCTGTTCTTTACTTCTTCCCGGCAATCTTGGCAGATGGCAATATCGGGAGAGATCATAACCGTTTTATCTTCCTGGTCATCACTGGCTTTGATTATAAAATCTTTGTAACCAGCTAAATCGATCTCCTGTTTTGTGCAACTGCGGATATCGGCCAATGGAGGAGGCTCCTGCAGCAATCTATCAACAAACGCCTGCAGCAGTTCTTCGGCTCCTTCTATTTCAATAAATACCCCGGCTGATGAATTCAGCACCCATCCCTTCAAGCCAAATTCGGTCGCCAAACGGTAAACATGAGGCCGGAATCCTACTCCCTGAACAATTCCTTTTATAATGATGCGATATGCCTTGTCGTTCATTACCAAATCCTTTTTTTGCTATTTATTAATATTATACCCTGTTTTATTGCAGCGTTTTTTCTTTCAGCTTAGATAGGGTGAATCACCGAAGGGTAAATTTATCCCTTCAGTAACCCACCCTAAAATAAATAAAGCCAAAAGTATATTGATTATGAAAGTAGTGTTTTAATTTCCTTGCGGATATTCTCCAGAATTAAGGGAACCTTCTCTGCTACGACGGCCGTCAGTTCCAACCCCAGTTCAACGGTATGCGGTTCGACCCCAAATACCAGTACCTGTGGATCGAAACCTTCCAGGCGCAGCATATACATGGCTTCAGCAAAACTCATTTCATGTAACGACTGAATATTGGGATTAGGGCTCAGATCCAACTCTTCCAGAGGGATTCGGTAAACCGTTCCCGGTTGGCCTCCGGCATGCATGGCATCGATAACGATGCAAAAATCAGCCTGGCTGAAATAATCCAGCAAATCATAGCTATGGGTACCGCCGTCCACTAATTCAACCTCAAGCGGCAGATCCATTTGTTCAAGCTGTCTTATGACATGCACCCCAACACCATCATCCTGCATTAACAAGTTTCCAATCCCCATTACCATGATTCGTTTCACATCAAATACCTCTTACTAACTTAAACTTTACATTTCTTCCTCATGATAACCATGATGGAAATCGGCCGGAATTTTGCCGGTAAACATAGATTTCAAAATAGGTATCCCTTCAGCCACATCCAGGTATACATGTGCCAGTATGCAGAGCACTAATATCCAGGTAATAGCATAGTGAATGATACGAACCGCTACAAATCCGCCCAACCATCCGGCCACAAAGCCAAAGGTAAGGGGTTTGTAAAGGATGAAACCGGTAATGATCATAACTAAAGCCATTGCAAAAACGCCAGTGTACATCCCCTTCTGGCCGGGATTGTATTTGCCATAGAAAGGATGGTCATCTGCCAAAAACAAATAATACTTGATCATACTGGGCAGTTTTTTGGTATCATTGACCGGTTCGTAAATAAGATTTTTGGTGTCATGAGCAACGATCATATAATACATCCTGCCCACAACCCCGAAACAAAGTAAATAAGCCATGCAAAAATGAAACGTCCGGGCTATAGTCATAGTGTCAAACAACCGGAATGACTGAGGAGCATGGATGTAGAACCCGGTTAATATTAACATGGTGATGGCAATCATATTGATCCAGTGGAAAATCCGGATCCACACTGAATGCCGTTGCTCCATCTGCTTTACCATTTTCACACCCCCCTAGTTAATGGCAAACTGGCTGATGGTTTTTTTATCCGGGGTCATGACATGGATGGCACATCCATAGCATGGATCCATGGAACGAATAATTCTCACCAACTCTACGGGGTTACTTGGATCAGCTACAGCGGTGCCAATAATGGCTTGTTCCATCGGTCCGCGTACTGCACTGGCTCCTTCACCGGTTCTGGGGCTGGAATTCCAGGTTGTTGGAACGACAGCATTGTAAACCATGGTTCGTCCATCGGAACTGATCCGGTGCCAATGGCCAAGCGCACCACGTGATGCTTCGCAAAGACCCATGCCCACAACTTCCTTGGTCGGCAGTTTGTGAGGTGTACATACCGGCTGTCCGGGTTCCAATTTCAGAGCCCATTCTTTCAGGGCTTTGGCGATCTGAGCAGTTTCTACCGCACGGGCAAAATGACGTCCCATAACTGAAAACGCCTGCTTGCCAAGGGCAGCAACATCGGGGTTTTTGGCAACCCACTGGCGGGCCAGCGGTCCAACTTCCATGGCTTCTCCATTGTAGCGGGGTGACTTCATCCAGGAATAGGCACCTTTTTTCTCTGCATCTGGAGTAACGACCGCTACGTCAGGGGTATTGCCATGGGTATCATCTTTATACCAGGAATAGGCAACTTCTTCCGTAATCTTTTTGGTATCAAGCTCTGCAAACTGACCTCTGATGTAGGTTCCGGAAGGATAGAATTTTTTCTTCTTAATATGATCTATACCCTCTTCCAGAGGAAAGCCGCCATAGGCCAGCATATTCATGCAACCGGTTCCAATGGAGAACCAGTCAGAATAGACACCGGCGACTGCTTTAACCGTGGGAACATATTTGCTGTCAATAAAGGTTTGTATCTCTTCCAATAAGGACAGGAACCTATAAATTTTTGAAGTATCCGGAACTTCTGAAACACCGCCGGGAACGATAGCCTGTACGTGAGGCATTTTGCCGCCCCAGATTGCCAGCATTTCATGGGCTTTGCGACGAATGGTCAGGGCTTCCAGATAAATCGCCACGGCCTGATCGTTGATGTCGGCCGGCAAACGATAATCAGCTTCATAGCGCGGTTTGAAAGGCGCGAGCTCCGGTCCTTTTACATAATCCAGCGCAGCCAAGTGGAAGAAATGGAGAATATGGGATTGAATCCAGTTGGATCCTAAAATCAGGTTTCTGATGATTCTGCCATTGGGCGGTGGCTCGATTCCAAAAGCATCATCAAGGGCCAGTATTCCTGAAGTTGCATGAGCTGTTGGACATACGCCGCAGATTCTCTGAATGATCTGTTCCGCATCGCGGGGATCTCTGCCCTGCATGATAAGTTCCATGCCACGCCACAGCGTACCAGCTGTCCAGGCATCAACAACAACATTATCTTCAACTTCAACTTCCAGTTTGAGGTGCCCCTCGATTCTGGTTACGGGATCAACAATAATTTTCGCCATTAGTTCTCACCTACTTTCGCTTCTTCGGCTTCTTCCTTGTGAGGACCAATTCTGCCGGTGAGTATATTGCCGCCCAGATGACCAGCGATACCTGCTACGGCCAAACCACCCAGCCCCAAACCGATCTGATCGGCAGTCACACTGGTTGCTGATCCAACCGGCATTTCGGGCATTCTTTCATACATCGGCCAACCGGGGAATTGCGGTTCGGTACAGCCAATGCAAACGGCTCCGCATTTTACGCACCAGTTGGTGCCGTTATTCCACATACGGTTGGTGGCATCGCAATGGGCAAACGGTCCTTTGCAGCCCAGTTCCAGCATGCAGCCCGGATCCCCAAAGTTTTTGGCGAAAATACCGTTTTCAAAATACTGCCGCCTCTGGCAATTATCATGAATGATCGTATCAAAGAACATTTTAGGACGGCCATAGCTGTCCAATTCAGGAATATCGTTATATAATAAAACATGAGCAATCGTGCCGACCATCCAATCGGGATGCGGCGGGCAGCCAGGGACATTGATGCAGGGAACATCTTTTACTACTTGACTTACCGGAACGCACTCGGTTGGATTCGGCGGGGTTGCCGGAATTCCACCATAAGCGGAACAAGTACCGAAATTCAAGATCGCTTTGGCTTTGCTGCCGATATCTTTGACTAATTTTTCAAATACTATGGGCTCGCCGTTTTCTTCTCCAACCATGCAATAACGACCATTGGCACCGGTCGGAACTGCTCCTTCAACCACCAGGAAGAAATTACCCGGGTTGGCTTCAGCCACTCCATAAATGGCTTCCTTGATGGCCAGATCACCAGCTGCCGCACTGATATTGGGATGATAGGTCAAGCTGATAACCTCGGTTAGAACTTTTTGAATATCAGGATGTACCGTATTCAGCAAAGATACTGAACATCCTGAGCAGGATGCGCCCTGAATCCAGATTACTGGTGGCGCCCCGGCTGCAACGGCCTCTTTCATAAAGGGAGCCAGATATCCCGACAGGGAAATGGCAGCCGCTGAACCGGCACACAGTTTGACAAAGTCGCGCCGACTTAGTTTTTTAGGCATCTAATATATTCCCCCCAACATATTTGATGTGTGAAAACCCCATTCCAATTCCAATCGATGAATGATGAAAGCTTTCACCTCCGGCACTCGCAAGTGCTTTGATATAACCCGGTTACGTGATCTTTCCCCATGAATGAGCCAAATCTATCTCTCTCTATGATTCAGCTCTTTTTTCCCCACCTCCCCCAATAACCAATCGTTCCAATCAGAAATTCCTTCACCGGTGCGTCCGGAAACGTAAAACACCGGCGCAGTCGGGTTGATCTGAGCCAGATCTTCCCTGAACTGCTGCAAATTGAAATTTGTATAAGGTAAAAGGTCTATTTTGTTCAGCAAAATAACCTTGGCCTCGCGAAAAATCAAGGGGTATTTCAGCGGTTTGTCATTCCCTTCGGTGGTGCTTAATACGACTGCTTTAAAATCTTCGCCCAGATCAAACTCCGCCGGGCAGACCAAATTACCGACATTTTCAATAAAAAGCAGATCCAGCTGATCAACCGGCAATTCGTTGTAAGCTTTGCCCACCATTCCGGCGTCGAGATGACAAGCACCTTCCGTGTTGATCTGTATTACCTTTACGCCCTTTTGTTCAATTCGCCGGGCATCATTATCCGTATATAGATCGCCTTCAATAACTCCCAGATTTAATTTCCCATCCAAATTTTCAATCGTTTTTTCAAGAATGGTTGTTTTGCCTGATCCCGGTGAACTCATAAGGTTTATCACCAACAAGTTCTGACGGGAAAAAAGGTTACGGTTTTTTCTGGCCAAAAGATCATTGGCTCCCAATAAATTGCTTTCCATGCGAACTTGCACCATCAGCTTTATTCTCCTTCATAGTAATCCAGGTACAGTTCCCGCCCCTGGATGATTTCAACTTTTGCTGATCCGCAGCCGGAACAAACAAAATGATAGTTGTCTCCTATTTCTGTTTTGCTGTCACATTCCAGACATTGGCAAATGATGGGTCGTGTATCGATCTCTAAAACCGCACCTTCAAGCAACGGTTCGGAGGCTGCAATGGCCTCAAAAGCAAATTGCATGCTGTCAGGCAGCGCCATCGAAAATTTACCTACAACCAGCTTGACTTTGCTGATCTTACAAATATTGTTTTGCTCCGCGCTTTCTTTTACAATATCCGTTACGCCTTGCATTAACGATAATTCATGCATTTTATCATCCTTATAATTTCTTTTAGAATATTATGGACTTGTAGAA
>CAZRMB010000095.1:2073-8605 GCA_964600925.1 uncultured Syntrophomonas sp. | reverse complement strand
CGTACCCCAAGCAGGTCAATGCATAAACCTCAGATAAAGCCAACAGTATTACGCAAGTCAAGAACCGTCCCCAACTTGCTAATCTTTCGTAGAGGTTTATGTTTTGGCCGGCGCCGGGGTGAAGGCGACAGCCGTGCGTTAAAACGAAACGTCGCTAATAACACCCGCAGATTTAATATAGACTTACGCGCCCAAAACGAGACTAACGTTGAGGAAAAAGACTCCGGAGTAACAGATGAGCGCAATGTAAAACAGACTTAGCCAGTCAAAAGACCGTACCCCAAGCAGGTCAATGCATAAACCTCAGACAAGACCAACAGTTATACGCAAGTCAAGAACCGTCCCCAACTTGCTTTAGATTATCGTTTAAAGCGCCGGTCCAGGTCACTGCGGCTGATCTCCATGAAAGTCGGCCGCCCGTGCGGACAATGCAGATAATCCTCTTCCTGCAGAAGCTCACTGACTAGCTTCTCCATTTCCGCCCGGCTTAATAACTGATTGGCCTTGACCGCCTGTTTGCAGGCCATCATGCAGATCGCCTCGTTATGTATATCAGGATGCCGGTTCTCCTCGATCATCTCCAGTATTTCCAGCAGCAGCTCGCTCTCCTGCCCATGAATAGAGGGAGGCGCGGAACGGATGACGATGCTGTCCGGGCCGAGGATGTCAAAATGCAGACCCAGCTCTGCGAAAATTTCGCGGTTGCCCTCCAACACATCAATCTGCGCCGCGGAAAGATCGAGCCCCAGCGGAAAGGCTAACATCTGCGTCGCTACCGGAGCACCGGCTATCTGTCGACGCAGGCGGTTGTACATGATCCGTTCATGCGCGGCATGCTGATCAATAAGCCATAAAATACCTTCGGTTTCCACCAACAGATAGGCATTGAAACACTGGCCAATCAAATAATAAGCTCCCTGATTTTGCGTTTCCTTCACAACATTGTCAGATAAGTCCGGCTTCGCCCGGTAAGTATCACGAGAAAAGTCGAAGGAAAACGTCTGTTCAAAAGCACGGGGCGATGGTATATATGTCCTCGGTTTGTCAGGATAAACTTCTGTTTTAAATATAGCCTCAGGTTCAGCTATTTTTTCTCCCCAGGCAGCCTCTCCCATAGTATAGGCCAACCCGTTGACAGCATCCCGGATGGCATGGCATACCACCCGGAAGATTTCGCTCTCATCACGGAATCTTACTTCTGACTTCTGGGGATGAACATTTATATCCACATCGTTGTAATTGGCAGTCAAATATATGATAACTCCAGGATATTCCCGGGCCAGCAACAGTCCCCGGTACCCTTCATCGACCGCCCGGTTCAGCATGGGGCTTTTGATCAGGCGTTGATTGACAAAGAATATCTGGTTCTTGCGATTCTGCCGGCGAAATTCAGGTTTGGAAAGCAGGCCTGCCACGCTGTATTTTTCTCCGTTGACCCGAAAATCAATAAACTGGTCAGCAAAATCTATTCCGTTTATGGCGATCAGGGCATCCCGCAGCATGCCGCTGCCCGGGGTTTTGAAATACAGCTTCTTTTCACTGGCAAACATAAAGGAAATATCAGGCCGCGACAGAGCCAGACGGCTTACCGTATCATAAATATGGGTCTGCTCGCCCACCGGTGATTTGATAAACTTTTTTCTCACCGGTGTGTTATAAAATAACTCCCGCACCACGATTCGGGTGCCCTCTGCGCCGGCATAGGGTCGCCTGCTGATGATGGCACCACCCTCCACTTGTATTTCCGCGCCGGTTTCATCTTTTTGCCGGCTGTAGACATCAAGCTTGGCAATGGAAGCAATACTGGGCAGAGCTTCCCCGCGAAACCCCATCGTGTTGATGTTGAACAGATCTTCCTGGATGGATATTTTGCTGGTGGCATGACGCTGCAGCGCCAGTTCGATATCCCCGACCGGAATACCGCAGCCATTGTCTTCCACTTCGATCATTTCCATGCCGCCCCCGGCGATTTTTACACTAATGCGGGTGCTGCCGGCATCAATGGCGTTTTCAACCAGTTCCTTCACGACCGATGCCGGTCTTTCAATGACTTCACCGGCCGCGATCTGATTGATCAAGTTTTCATCCAGCAGTTTTATGCTCATTTATTCATAAACCTCTTCCCGGCCTTTGGCCATATCCAGCGCAATGTAACGGTCATTGGCCCGATCCTGCAGATAGATAAAATCAAAGTTGTTCTGATAGGCAGCCATATCCTTGTAGGCATTGAGCGCCTCTCTCTGGCAATCAGAACAGGCAAAGGTCGGTACGCTGATACAGAAAACATGATACATTTTACCGTTGCGATGGCGGGCGGAAGAATCGATGCGGCGCCAGCCGGGACAAGCCGGACAAACCCTCAGGCGACGTGACTGATCCTCGCTGATGCCATCCGTATCGTAATAGATCTGCCGCTGTTCGCTGAATTCCCGGCCATGTTTTTGCCTGTTTTCAGCAATATGCTGCTGCCGGCTGCGGAAATTAAACAGCTGATGGGAGACGAGCTGATCGATATAATCAATATTTTTGGGGTTTTCCTTAAACATTTCCGGTTTATAATCCGGCTCGCGCAAATTGGAATAATCGATTCCGGCCATGGCCATCAGCAAGGCCATATTAACATAAGGCAAAGCCGTCTCTACGGAGTAGCCCCCTTCCAAAACTGCAATGTCAGGAGCCAGGCGGCGATTCAGCTCAGCGTAGCCGTGGGCGGTAAAACGCATATTGGCCAGGGGGTCGGTATAATGATTATCCTGTCCGGCGGAGTTTACAATCAGTTCCGGCTCGAATTCCTTCAATACCGGCAAAACCAAATTGTCCAATACCCGCAGGATTCCTTCATCAGTCGTTTCAGGAAGTAACGGTATATTGAGGGTGCTCCCCCAGGCCATCGGCCCGCCCAGCTCGTATACAAAACCGCTGCCCGGATACAGCGTTCGTCCGTCCTGATGGAAGGAAATAAACAAAATATCCGGATCGTCATAAAATATTTCCTGGCTGCCGTCGCCGTGATGGACATCCGTATCCACCACCGCAATTTTGCGCAAACCGTATTTTTTGCGAATATATTCGATCATGATGGCCTCGTTGTTGATATTGCAAAAGCCGCGATTGCCGTGGGCTACCGTCATGGCATGATGACCGGGTGGACGGGCGATGGAAAAGCCGTTATCGACTTCACCGTGCATGACCGCGTCCGCGATCACCAGGGCTGAACCAGCGGATACAAGATGGGCATCAGTGATCTGAGCCTCCACGTTGGGAACACAAAAATGAACGCGGGCAATGTCTTTCTTTTGCGCCAGACGCGGTTTGAATTCATGGATATTGGGCAGATCCATAATCCCTTCTTCAAAGATCTGATCCCGGGTATAAAGCAGTCTTTCTTCCCGTTCAGGATGGGTCGGTGAGATAGCCCAGTCAAAGGCCGGAAAAAATATTACGCCGGTATTTTTCATATTGACCCCTCCTCAAACTCTTTAATGAATCCGGGTTTTATCTGCATTCCCAGTTCAAATATTTTGCCGATACGATCCCAATCACGGATCATATTGAATTGTTCTTCCCGAATAAATTCTGCTTCATCAGCGTATTCTGCCAGACCTCTTTGCTCGGCCAGTTTTTGCATTACTTCGCGGGCCAGTTTATGGGCATCCACCATTTGCAGGCTGTTTCCTTTGGCTATGCTTGCACAAATGCCGTCATAATCTGTAGAGTAGGTTCCCTTCTGGGTATCAATATGCATGTTAAAAGCCAGCGTCGGCCGCGCCAGAGCTGCACCCAGCGCATTGGCGATGGGGGACAGTTCATGGATGAAGCTGTTCACCTTGTACATGGCGGCCAACACCGGGACGATGGCGGACGCCGCAGCCCCTATTCCGATGATGCGTTTGACTTTAAACTTGCGGTCATGAACCACTTCCCAGACTCGATAGGCAGGTTCATTTTCCCATTCCGTAAATATATTCTTCAAGGCATCCATCAACTGCTGCATCACATTATCCTCAACCAAATCGAGCAGTTCAGGCAAGGCAACGCCTGAATCCACATGCAGGCGCTTAATGGTTTGCCTGGATTGATCCGCATCTCCGATATTCAATTCATATTTACAGTTGAATACATCCGTGACCGTGGCACTCTCTCCGCCAAAACAAGCTGCCGGTCCTTTTCTGACCTTCTCAATGTAAATCCCTTTCTGCGGATCAAAACAGACCGGACTGTCGCCACCCAGCGGCAGGGAGCGGGTCGAGATGGCTTTGATGTGGGTATAATGTCCGTTGATACACGCTCCCCGTGAAGCATAAAGAGGCTGTCCATCCAACAGCAGGGAAATATCGGTCGTGGTGCCGCCGATGTCCAGGACCACGGCATTGGCATTCTGGCCGGTGATTGCTTTGGCACCCATGGTGCTGGCAGCAGGGCCGGAAAGGATTGTTTCACACGGGTATTGCAGCGCATGCTGCACAGGCATGGTACCGCCGTCAGCCTTGAGGATATCCAGCGGGACTTTGTCCAGACCGCGTTCCTGCATGGCCCTTTCAATATCATGGGCAAACGAGGTCCATCGTTGGCGCGTCATCAATGAATAATATGAGGTCGCGATGCGGCGTATAAAATTGAGCTGTCCTGCCAATTCCGAACCGATCCCCACCTCGGCGGCCGGGTATTTCTCCCGTATGATATCGCGCACGGTTTGTTCGTGCTGGGGGTTTCGATTGGAGAATTTGCCGACTACGGCGATTTTCTTCAAACCGGAAGCGCGGATCGTTTCGATCACACCTTCGATCTCCGACCGGTTTAACTTTTCTGTTTCCCGCCCGCGGAAATCCATGCTGCCGTTGAGAATGTAACTATGGGGAAAGGTCATCTGATATTCAAAGGGAAGTCCCGGACCGGGTATAAGGATCAACGCTGGTGGTTCGGCGGCATTGGTAGCCAACAGGTTGGTCACCAGGGTCGTACTCAAAACGATCCTTTGTATCCCTTCAATATCCTGATCTGTCAACAGCCGGTCCAGTACTTCCATCAGACTTGACTGCAACTGCTCACTACGGGTAGGTACCTTGACCACTTTCACAACTCTGGATTGCAGATTGTCAAACAGCACTCCATCGGTATAAGTCCCGCCTACATCAATGCCGATCAACATCTTCTCACCCCCTGCGTTTTTCTTGCCAACTGTAAAGGATCATCAAGGCTTCTCGGGCACTCAGTCTGTCCAATTCCAAATGATCCAGTTCTTCCAGAATTTCATTGGGTCCTTCCTCAAAAAGACTGATCTGTTGTACCGCCGGATGCCTGTTCGGTCCTTCCGCACTTTCCAGCGTGGTCAGCACTTCGTAGGCCCGGTCAATGACCGTGCGGGGCAGACCCGCCATCTGAGCTACATGTATCCCATAGCTTTTGTCGGCTTTGCCGGGCAGTACTTTCTTTAAAAAAGTAACTGTATCCACTGATTCCATGACCGAAACCGAGAGGTTTACAATGCCCTTTTTCTCTTCCGCCAGCCGGGTCAATTCATGATAATGGGTGGCAAACAGAGTACGGGCTTTGACCTTGTCGTGAATATATTCGCTCACTGCCTGGGCAATGCTCAATCCGTCATAGGTGCTGGTACCGCGGCCAATCTCATCCAGAATGATCAGACTGTTGGCGGTGGCGTGATTTAAAATATGAGCCAGTTCCACCATTTCGACCATAAAAGTGCTCTGTCCGGCGGACAGGTCATCGGCCGCTCCCACTCTGGTAAAGACCCGGTCAACGATACTGATCCGGGCTTCGCTGGCCGGAACGAAACTGCCGATCTGGGCCATGATATTGATTAGCGCAGCTTGCCGCATGTAGGTGCTTTTACCGCCCATATTGGGACCGGTTATAATGGCAAAACGATTGTCCCGGCTGTCCAGCATGATGTCATTGGGAACAAAACGGGTATTCAGCAGTGATTTCTCCACCACCGGGTGACGTCCTGCCTTGATCTCCAACCTGCCGTCCCGGGTCAAATCAGGGCGGACATAATCATTCAGGAAAGCCACCTGGGCCAGAGAGAGCAAACAGTCCAGATCAGATACGGCCTTGGAGGTGGCCTGAATAATCGGAATATATGGCTCCAGCTTTTGTTTTATTTCCATGAAATAATCGTATTCCAGGGTGCAAAGTTTCTCGTGTGCGCCCAGGATCTTGTCTTCATATTTTTTTAATTCTTCAGTGATATAGCGCTCGGTATTAACCAACGTTTGTTTGCGTATGTAATCGGCGGGCACCATGCTTAAATTTGATTTACTAACCTCGATGTAATAACCGAAAACCTTGTTGTAGCTTACTTTCAGATATTTGATGCCGGTACGGGCTTTTTCCCGGTTCTCATATTCAAGCAAGAAGTTTTTCCCCTGGGTGCCCAGCGCTTTCAGTTCATCAATATCCGCCCGGTATCCGCTCTTGATAATACCTCCCTCGCGCACAGTCAGCGGGGCTTCCTCATCAATAGCGGAATCGATGATATCATGCACCTCGACCAGTGGGTCAAGATCAG
>CAZRMB010000095.1:0-1973 GCA_964600925.1 uncultured Syntrophomonas sp. | reverse complement strand
TCATCAATAGCGGAATCGATGATATCATGCACCTCGACCAGTGGGTCAAGATCAGCAATTTCAGTAAGTATCTCGCTCCGGCTGTTCTGGAGGAGCTCCTTGACAGCCGGCAAAAGTGCCAGTGAATTCTTTAGTGCCAGCAGATCCCGGGGATTGAGCAGCACACTGCCCAGTTTGCCGCACAGTCTTTCCAGATCATAGATCTTATTTACAATATCCCGCCCGGATTGCCGCATACCTAAATTGGCCAACAGTTCTTCGACTCCATCCAATCTTTTATTGATCGCTTCCATTTTCATCAAAGGCTGTTCCAGCCATCTGCGCAGGTTGCGTTTTCCCATGGGAGTGCGGCATTGATCAATAATATCGAGCAGTGATCCTTCCTTACGGTTCAGTCGGATGGTAGAGGTCAGTTCCAGGTTGCGGCGTGTAAAACTGTCCAACTCCATATAATCATTGGTCTGATAGATTTGCAGACTGTCTATATGTAACAAACGGCTTTTTTGGGTGGTGTACAGAAAACTGACGATCATCGCCGCTGCCAGGCTGCCTGCATGACAGCCTGAAATGCCCCATTCGTCAAGGCAATCTACGCCGAAATGATCAGCCAGCACCTGGCGGCTTTGTTCCAGATCAAGATCATCCGGGAAACTGGAGAACAAAAAATCATTGCCCAGGGGCTTTTCTTCCCATAAGGAATTGCGCGTCAAACGGGCGGATAACAAACACTCCGCCGGAGATACTCTCTGTAATTCGGCATGCAGATCCTGCATCGCGTTTTTGCTATTTATTTCGGTCAGTTGAAATTCGCCGGTGGATATATCGATATAGGCAAAACCAATCGTTTCCTCATCTATATCTACGGCAGCCAGATAATTGTTGGCCCCTTCATCGAGCATAAAATCTTCAATAATCGTCCCGGGGCTGATGATACGGATAACTTCGCGTTTGACAATGCCGGTGGCCTGCTTCGGGTCTTCAACCTGCTCGCATATGGCCACTTTATAACCGCGGCTGATGAGACGCGGCAGGTAATTATTGACGGCGTGATAAGGGATCCCGCACATAGGGACCTTTTGTTGCCCGCCGTCACGGGAAGTCAGTACGATTTCCAATTCCCGTGCAGCCAGTATCGCATCTTCAAAGAACATTTCGTAAAAATCACCCAGTCGGAAAAACAAGATTGCATCCTGATGATTGGCTTTGACTTCCAAGTATTGTTCGATCATGGGTGTGAATTTGGACAAACTGACCCTCCCTCTCAGTATGAGAAAAGGCTGGATCAAATGATCAAGCCTTTAAAAATACAGATTCCAAACCAGGTTTTTTCTCTTTACATTACGCCGCATCCGCCGCCGCAGGAATCGCAGCCGGATGAACAGGAATCGCTGCCGGATATGGCCTGATTCATGGCGAAATAAACGCCTTGCATGAGGTTGTCAAACTTCTCCTGCACCTTGATCAGTTCCTGAATCATAGGATTGTTGTTGATTTCCTGCTCCATCATCTCAATATTGCTTTCCTCGGCTGGGGTAACATTCATGCCGTCCTGCAACTTATTCTCCATCTGGGTCTGCGCTTCCTGATAACGCATGATCAGTCCGTACGAATCAGCATCTTCGCCAAGTTTGATCTGCATTTCTCTTAACGCGTCAACTTCCTTGGACTGCGCAATGGCATTGCCCAGATCATAAGCCATTTTGATAATCTCTTCGGTTGTCATAGGTTTACTCCTCCTCAATATTTATGGGCAATCCTTTTATTCATTTCCGGCGGCAAATAGTCCGGCTTCAGCTTATTTCCGCCGGTATTTCTCCAAAAATCGAAAATGTCTTCCCTGCAGTTATTTTAACATTAATCAACTGTCCAATTAAATCCTTTGGCCCAGAAAATATTACAATATGATTGGTGCGGGTCCTGCCGGTCAAGCGTTCCGGATTGGTCTTGCTGGGTCCGTCCACCAGGATTTCAAA
>CAZRMB010000094.1:0-8648 GCA_964600925.1 uncultured Syntrophomonas sp. | reverse complement strand
GAACCATGGCTACTTTGCCGGTACGCACCATTTCTATTATGCCAAAAGGCCGCAACGAGTCTTCAATCGCATCTATTTTATTTTCATCACCGGTAACTTCGATGATCAAAGAGTTTTTCCCGATATCAACGATCCTGGCCCGGAAAATATCAACGATCTGCACAATCTCTGCTCTGACCGAATTGTCCGCTCTGACCTTGATCAGGGATAACTCTCTCTCTACCGCTTTATCCTGAGTAATATCAATGATTTTTATTACTTCCACCAATTTATGCAGTTGTTTACTGACCTGTTCAATGATCCTGTCATCACCTTCAACTACAATGGTCATGCGGGAGATATCGGAAGACTCCGTACGCCCCACAGTCAAACTGTCAATATTGTAACCCCGGCGGCGAAATAATGTGGCAACTTTGGTCAATACACCCGGCCTGTTTTCAACCGTAACCGAAAGAGTATGTTTAGTCATCCAATTCACCCCCAAGCATATTGTTGAGCGCTTCTCCGGGCGGCACCATGGGATAAACATTGGTATTCCTGTCCACCCAGAAGTCTATGATCACCGGCCGGTCAGTTACCTGCAAAGCCTTTTGCAAAGCTTGGTCAACTTCCTCCATACTTTTGACCCTTATCCCTACTGCTCCGTATGCTTCGGCCAGTTTTACAAAATCAGGCTGGCTGGTCATATCGGTATGGGAGTAGCGTTCGCCATAGAAAAGGGTCTGCCATTGGCGTACCATGCCCAGGTAATGATTATTGAGAATGCAGATAATTACAGGCAGTTTGTACTGTATGGCCGTTCCCAGTTCCTGAATATTCATTTGAATGCTGCCGTCCCCGGCAATATTGATGACGGTTTTATCAGGGCAGGCAATCTTGGCACCGATAGCAGCGGGGAAACCATACCCCATGGTTCCAAGCCCTCCCGAACTGACAAAACTGCGGGGATGACGGAACTTGTAAAACTGGCAGGTCCACATCTGATGCTGCCCTACTTCAGTGGCAATGATCGCTTCTCCATCGGTCAGGTCGCTTATTTTTTCAATGATGTGCTGAGGTGGAATACGCCCTTCCGTAGAAGCTGCATAACAAAGCGGATATTCGTCTTTCCATCTTTCGATCGTCTCCAGCCATTCCTTCAAATCTGACTGCGGCTCCAGACGGGGCAACAGCCCCTGCAGAATTTCCTTAACATCCCCGACGATGGGAACATCAACACAAACATTTTTACCAATTTCGGCTGCATCTATGTCCATATGAATAACTTTGGCATGGGGTGCAAATTCTGCAATTTTTCCGGTTACGCGATCATCAAACCTGACCCCCATGGCAATCAGAACATCACACTCCCCGATGGCGTAGTTGGCATAACGGGTACCGTGCATTCCGAGCATTCCCAGATTTAACGGGTTGTGCCCGGGAAAAGAACCCAATCCCATAAGCGTTGTCGTAACCGGTATATGCATTTTTTCGGTAATGGCCAGCAATTCCTCCGCTGCATTGGAGGCAACCACCCCGCCGCCGGCATAGATCACCGGTCTTTGGGCGGAATTGATCAAATTGGCAGCGCTAAGTACCTGTCCTGAGTTATATCCTTTTAAAACGCGATAGCCGCGGATATTAATTTCATCCGCCGGACCTTCGAATTCGATCACTCTTTCCATAACATCCTTGGGTAAATCTATCAATACCGGTCCGGGACGGTTGGTATTGGCAATATAGAAAGCTTCTTTAATGACCCGTGGTACATCTTCGGTTTGCTCCACCAGATAACTATGTTTGGTTATGGGCATCACGATTCCAGTTATATCAGCCTCCTGGAATGCATCACGTCCGATCATGTGAGTAGGTACCTGACCAGTGATGATCACCATGGGAATTGAATCCATATAGGCATTGGCTATACCGGTAACCAAATTGGTTGCGCCAGGGCCTGAGGTAGCAATGCAAACCCCAGTCTTTCCGGTAACCCGCGCATATCCGTCGGCAGCATGGGCGGCGCCTTGTTCATGGCGGACCAATATATGCCTGATCGGTGAATTATACAGTGCATCATAAATGGTTATGGCCTGGCCTCCCGGATAACCAAATACAACGTCGACTCCTTCAGCCTGCAGACAACGCAATAAAATATCAGCACCTCTTAACTTCACATCTATCACCTCTTTATAATAAAATAGCTTATTTTATACGCTTATGGTTGATAATTCTAAATTTTTCTTACCATATAATCTTATGTTTATATGAAACAGCCTACGTTTAGAGAAACGCGGGGATAATAATAGCGGGCTTTTGGATGGCCCGCTAAAATCTTTTGCTCCTGACCGGAGGAATATTATTTTACAAATATTGCACCGGTACTGGCCGATTGAACCATCTGCGCATAACGCTTCATATATCCAGTTTTTATTTTTAGGTCCGGGACCTGCCATTTTGTTTTTCTGGCTTCCAGAACATCTTCTTCTACCAATAGTTCCAGCTTTAGCGCCGGAATATCTATTCGAATCAGATCCCCCTCCTCAACCAGGGCAATAATGCCTCCAGCGGCTGCTTCCGGTGAAACGTGACCAATGGATGCGCCTCTGGTAGCACCGGAAAAACGTCCGTCGGTAATGAGGGCTACTTCCTTGTCCAGGCCCATGCCGGCTATGGTGGAAGTGGGGGTAAGCATTTCTCTCATGCCTGGCCCTCCGCGGGGTCCTTCATTGCGGATTACAATTACGTCTCCGGCTACAATTCTATTGGCCAGGATCGCTTCGACTGCTTCCTCTTCCGATTCAAACACCCGGGCCGGGCCTTGATGCTGCATCATTTCAGGAGCCACGGCTCCCTTTTTAACGACCGCACCATCAAGAGCCAGGTTGCCAAATAGTATTGCCAATCCGCCGCTTTCGCTATACGGATCATTGATCGGACGAATTACAGAATAATCACGTACCGGGGTCGATTTGATGTTCTCTCCCACGGTTGATCCGGTTACGGTTCTGGCATTTACTTCAATCAGCCCTTTTTTGTTCAATTCATTGAACATAGCCTGCACCCCTCCGGCCCGATACAGATCTTCCATATGATGGTTGCCGGCAGGACTTATTTTGCATAAATGCGGAGTAACGGCACTGACTTCATTAAACTTGGCCAACGATATCTGCACCCCGGCCTCGCTGGCAATCGCCATCAGATGAAGCACGGAATTAGTAGAACAGCCGATTGCCATATCAATACTCATGGCATTGTGAAACGCTGCAGCAGTCATAATATCTGCCGGACGCAGATCCTTTTCGACCAGTTCCATGATTTTCATTCCAGCCGTTTTGGCCAGCCGGATACGCTCTGAATAAACTGCCGGGATGGTGCCGTTGCCCGGTAATCCCATCCCCAATGCTTCGGTTAAGCAATTCATGGAATTGGCGGTAAACATGCCTGCACATGATCCGCAGCTTGGGCAAGCACTTTCTTCCAGCGCAGCCAGTTCGTCCAGGCTCATTTTACCGCTGGCGGCAGCGCCAACGCCTTCAAATACCTGGGTGACACTGACCTTTTTATCCGCTATATTTCCTGCCAGCATGGGTCCGCCGCTGACAAAAACCGAGGGTATGTTCAAGCGGGCGGCAGCCATTAACATGCCCGGCACAACTTTATCGCAGTTCGGTATAAAAACCAGACCGTCAAAAGCATGGGCGATAGCCATAATCTCAACTGAATCGGCGATCAGTTCGCGGCTGCCCAGAGAGTACTTCATACCGATATGATTCATGGCGATCCCGTCACAAACCGCAATGGTCTGAAACTCAAAAGGTACACCGCCGGCCAGTCTGATACCAGCTTTAACGGCCTCAGATATCTTATCGAGATTAATATGGCCGGGGACAATATCGTTCTTGGAATTAACCACGCCAATGAAGGGACGTTTCATTTCTTCGTCGGTTAAACCCAGCGCTTTGAACAAGGAACGATGAGGGGCTTTTTCCAAACCTTCTTTAACTATCTTGCTTTGCACGACAATAATCCCTCCTTAACCATAGGATACCCTAAAAATTCATTTCAGAATATTCCAAATATCTTAAAAATGGATACAAAAAAACTCTCGTCCTCATCAGGGACGAGAGCTATTCCCGCGGTACCACCCTGTTTGTCGCAAACATGAACAGTCTGCGACCACTTGGAGCCAACCATCCTGATTGGCTAACTTCGTAACGGACTTTTTCGTCCGGCATCACCTACTGGGCTTTCCAAGCTTTTCAGATCGCAGCTCAGGAATGAGTTAATCTGTAAAATTTGATACCGGCTTTCAGCTGCCCCGGTTCTCTGCAATCAGTCATTTTTCAGATCGGTTTCCATCATCGCCGAATAATTGATTTCTATAGAGTATATTTTAAAGCTTTCCCTAATGTCAATATATTTTCATGGTTTTCTTATTTTTTTAGGTCAACTTTGCGCAAATACTCTTTTAGCCCGATCCGATATCGAAAGCCGTTCATCTGTCTTTTCTTTTCTTTTTGTCTGATCTTCTTGAACATCGACCACAGAAGCCTGGTCCCTTCCTCAGTCTGACAGGCCTCTGAAGGACTCATCCCCCGAAGACTGTTAAGATGGGAATGGTACCATTTGTTGAGATACAATTCTTTTAAGGTCTCCTCCAACTCGGGATACATTTTCTTTACTTCCATATCCAGGACGCTGAACAGGCCTTCCTCTCTCACTTCCAGGCCGTCGAATTCCAAAGCGTCAAACATATTCTCTTCAAAACGCTGGCGCACGGAGTTCATTTCCTTTTCACCAAAAGCAGATACGGTCAGCCAATTGCTGCCGAAAATATACTCGGCCCGGAAATCCGGAGGATCAAACCTTTGATCCATTTCATAATAAACCTCAACTTCATCATACAGCTCTATTTTTTCAGCACTTCGTTCACCCAGCTTCTGCAGTACTTTGGCCCGGTCTTTGACAAAATATCTGACCGAAATGAACCGCATCCCGTCTTCGTAAACAAAATCATTATCATCATTTAACAGGATCTCTTCAAAATTACTGTATTGACCGCTCAGGTAGCTATAGGCACTGGCCAGACTGATCTCATACTCTCCCCTTTGCACCAGGAAAAGATAAAATCCGTCACAAAACATTTTGTGAAACTCGTCTGCGACCTCTTTTTCCCGCGATATCACTACAAATTCGTCCGTGTTAATGATCAGATCTGCAATCACCCCGGTCATAAAAGACACCCCATGGTTGAAATCGTCTTCATAACAGGTGAGCCGCATGTGTATTCCGTAAGGCAGTTCCTCAACTTCACGAATGTTTTCAACCCGGTCAAGGACATCAAAAAGTTCGTCCAAATCCACGATTTCATATACCCGGCAATAGACCTGCAAGGCAAAAGGATTCCAGACTGATTCCGGTTCGATCAACTGGTGGAGGACAAGTTGAATATCAACGATCGACCAGTAGCCCTGATTATCCTTCTTTAGCATCAGCTCGTATTCACTTTTATATACTTCCCGATCCTGAAGGATGACCGAGAAAGCTCTTAATTGCGCGTTTTCATTCGATGCACGGACTTCTTCAACTTGTCCTTCCATGATAAATGCACCCGGATTAATGGCTTCTTTAAATTGATAAAAAAGTTTTCCGGAAACAAGCTGCTCATCCAGAATCGATAGCAGATAATCGTAATCCTGATATCTTAAGGCATGAAAAAGACTATTGCCTAATTGACGAGGAGTCAGGCGTGCAGATATTTTTCGGTTCAAGTCCTTGGCCTGGTCGTCAGGGAATTGGATTTGCTCGTCCAAATAGCGCTGGAAGATGAACCTGCCCAAGGCGGGACGGCTCATATAACGGACATTTAACTTGTAGGCCTCGGAAACCAGATAACACGCTTCCGAGTAGCCAAGTTCGGTCATATCGCTCATCAGTCCATGATCTGTTTCGTATTGCGATTGAGGAATATCTTCCACAATAAACAAACTGTGAATCCCATCCGGATTAAAGGTCAGGAAAAAACATTCCACGTAAAGTCTGCCTTTGTTGGTATTCCAGGCAATATCAAGACTCATGCGGCCGGTATGGCGGCTACAGCTGGCATAGGCTTTATAGAAATTTAATGAAAATGGTTGTTCACAATCAGTTTCCAATCCCGCCAGCCTGTACTTGGTCAGGATCCTCTGGCAAGTGGATTCATATTCCTTGCCATACTCCGAGTTAATTAATCGGATATAGTCAATCATTTGCGGGCTGCGAAATGTTCCCAGTCCCTCAAGAATACTTGCTCTTACGTCCAGCGGAATTTCTTCAAATATTTCCAGCAAAAGAATCTTGCCCCAGTTGCTGCCAATATATTTGTTAATTTCTTCAACCCGCTGCTGCAACATTTGTTTGGTATAATCGCCGTTACTGTTTTTCATTCTGCTCCCCTATGTAAAGAATAAATCATCAATCCATATGTAATGTACCATTTTGACGTAGGGATAGCAAATAATGCTCTCCGCCTGATTTCCCATAAATGAAAGCAAATTGCCAGTGAAAATCAAAATCGGGTAAAATAAGGCATACCTAAGGATTATTAATGAATGGGGTGAGTCAATGTTTTGGGAATCAGCGGGACCTGATAACACGCAGAACACACTAAAATTGGCTGTCAAACGGGGTGCAGAGCTTGATATCGCAAATTTTGTGATCGCTTCCTGCAGCGGGGCAACCGCCAGGGAACTATTTACCCTGGCCAGGGAGAAAAGTATCGTTTGTGTCAGTCACGTTATAGGCTTTCAGGCACCGGGAGTGGATGAAATGCTGCCTGAAAACCGGGCTTTTTTTAGCGCCAACGGCGTGCCGGTGCTGACAACCACACATTTATTGGCCGGCGTTGATCGCGCCTTACGCTTTCAGTTCAAAGGAGTTTATCCTGCCGAGATCGTAGCCTCGACCCTCAGGATGTTTGGGCAGGGAATTAAAGTAGCGGTGGAAATAAGCTGTATGGCTCTTGATGCCGGCCTGATCCCTTATGGCCAGGATGTGATCGCGATTGGCGGAACTGCCGAAGGAGCCGATGCGGCCATCGTGATAAGGCCTGAACATTCAGCTCAGTTTTTCGCATCCCAAATAAAAGAAATTATTTGCATGCCCAAAAATAAAAGTAAAAAATAATTATGTAATGCAAAGCTATTATTAGCAATCTATACTGAATTTTTCTGCTCTGCAAAATTAAACCGGCCATAAATCAATCAGATTCTGCAAAAGATATCTTTAAAGGAGGGATATATTTTGCATAAAAAATCATCCATGCAATTTGAGAATCTAATGGTACCAATGGCATTTGTAAACGGTTTGTTCTTGGGTGGCTATGCCCTGCGCATGGCCAGAAAATACTGGGAAGGCGGACCGCAGGACTAAACCCTTCCTTGGCCACCCGGTGGGCTCACCTAAAAGTGAGCCCAATTTGTTTGTTAATTTTTATCAACCGGGCTGTCAAATTTCATCTATTGCAACGTTAATACCTGTTTTTCCTGCAGTGAATCCAATTGGTTGGATTTGATCATCGCCGGAGACAAGGTGTAGAGCGTATCACCGATATATAAAATACGGCTGATACTTTTTTCTGCTTCGTTCCAATAATTACCCGCTTTTAAATAATCCTCGTCAATCAGATGGGTTATTCTTCCCTTGTATTGCAGCCCATTCTGCAAATCAATATTGTAAATATACGCTCCCTGGAAGGCAAAACCACCATATTCCGGTATATTCCCGCTATTCATTTTGGTATTTTGCTGATCGGTTGTCATAACGGTTACCGGCAGCGCCAGGAGATTCTTGTCCCGCGAGAAAAGCAGGGCTTTATGGTTTCTTAAAAGCTCTGAGTCAGTGCCCCGGTCTCCGATCACGACCTTGCTCATTTCCACCGGTTGACTTACATCAGTAACATCAAATATGGCTATTTTAAGACCTTGATAAAACGCAGTACTCTCTCCATTGAAGCCTGACGCTTCGACCGTTTCCTTGCCAAAACCAATAATATGATTTTCGTCGTAAGGATGCAGATAATCACTGTAGCCCGGTATTTTCAGCTTGCCTAAAATTTTAGGCTGGGTCGGATCGGCCAGATCCAGGACAAAAAACGGATCAACTTGTTTAAATGTAACCATGTAAGCCCGGTCGCCCATAAAACGGGTTGAATAAATCCTTTCTCCGGGGGCAATGTTTTCAATCTTGCCGGTCACCTTTAGATACTTATCGAGTATATAAACATTGTTTTGGGACGTATATTCATCATCGCGCCAGGTTTCACCATAGGTAGTCGCTATGCGGAAATGATTGTTGTATTCATCCATGGAAAATTGGTTCAAAATGGTTCCCGGTACCTGACCTTCTCCTTCATATTGAAGTTTGGCGTCCTGCATACCGAATTTGAAAATTTTCGTAGAAGATTGTGCCGAAGTGGTTGCCTCTGACTTTAAATACGGTTGCATCACATCAGCATTATACTGGCTTGCAGCCACATACAGGTTGCGGGTCGAAGCGTAAACATTTTCACCGCCGCCCAGATAAGTATTGATATCCGCAGGCTTTTCCATCTGCTGCAGATCGATTGAACCTGCCACCAGATAATTGGAGGTTATACAGCCGGGAAAATAGCGGATCGTTTTGATATCCTG